>JAMHVA010000115.1:0-4327 GCA_035904625.1 Alphaproteobacteria bacterium
ACAAGCAGAATGAAGAACTGAGCGAGGGCCGTATCCTTGGCTGGTGCGCCCCGGCCCTGCAGGCCGCTGGCAAGATTTTCGAAAAATGTGAAGAGGGCAGCCGTCGTACGGAGCACCTTGTGCGTACTGAATGGCTGAGCCATAAAGATGACGTGAAGTGGGACGCGCTGACAGAGATCGGCAATAAAGTTGTACAACACCAGCGCGACGGGGAAATCGTCACGCTCAGCCGTCTTACCGAAATTGCAGGGGAAGACCGCGCCGCCAGAGCCATCAAGAATTCCGTCGAAGCCACAATCAAAGATCCCGAATATCAGAACCGGCTTGAACATCTGAATGCGCCAACGGTTGCGACACCCGCGCCGAGAGGCCCGTCAGCGAAAGCAGCACCCCGTATGGCCGCCGCACCGGCTTATTCCGGGCCTGCCGCGCCGGGCCTGGGAAGTAGCGGTGCGGCAAAACGCCCGGCCACTCAGCAGCCTGCCCGCGATACATCCGAAGGCACGGATGAGCGCGATCGCGCTTAATTTATTTTTATTTTGGCTCATAAAAAATGCCCCGGCAAAGCGGGGCATTTAATTTTGTATCCGAGGAAATTACTTCACAATTTCCCAGCTGCCGTCAGGCTGCTGGCAGACCGTGCCATAAGCATTTTCCTTCTGTCCGCCCACTGTCACAGTGGTCTGGTATTCGCGGCAATAACGACCCGATGTCGATGTACCATCGCGAACCGGTGTGATCGTGCCAGCGTGACCGCTTTGCGGGTTGTTCCATGCAATCGTCTCACCCACAGGCGCAGAATGGGCCTGTTGCGTCGCTTTTTGCATATACATCTGGTCTGCACGGTCAAGTGACTGACCAATGCTGCTGCCGACGAGAGAGCCCAGCAGAGCCCCCGCACCGGTCGCCCACAGACGGCCTGAGCCGCCGCCGACCTGAGATCCCAGAACGCCGCCGATGACAGCACCGCTCGCAAGACCCACGTTTTCCTTGCTGAAGGTGCCGCCTGTCTGCGTGCATCCGGAGACGGCAAGACCGGCAACCAACAACGTAACCAAAAGAATGTTTTTCATTATACCCTCAGCTCCTCAGTGATGGGAATCATTGACAATACTATTTAGCAAATTAACTATGGCCCTATGAAGGCAAAAAAAGGGTTTCATTACAATTATGCAAGACCAAGACGCCATTCGAACGCTTGAAAGCGCCGATTTGTCCCCTGAAAATCCCATAATTCTGTTTCAGCAGTGGCTGAAAATGGCGGAATCTTCGGAAATCAACGATCCGAACGCTATGTGCCTGGCCACAATCGACCCGAATGGCCGCCCATCAGCCCGGATTGTGCTGTTAAAAGCGATGGACGAGCACGGTTTTGTCTTCTTTACCAACCGGGAAAGCCGCAAAGGGGAAGCCCTGGGCAGCCACCCCGATGCGGCGCTGTGCTTTCACTGGAAAAGCCTCGGACGGCAGGTCAGGATTGAAGGCCGCGTCAGCATGATCGCGGACCCGGAATCTGACGAATATTATAACAGCCGCCCCCGTGGCAGCCGGATCGGCGCGTGGGCATCAAGACAATCCCGCCCGCTCGAAAATCGCTCCACACTGGTCAACCGCGTTGCGGAGCTGGAAAAGACCTATAGCGGCGACACCCCCATTCCCCGCCCGCCGCACTGGGGTGGATACCGGCTGGAACCTGATTATATTGAGTTCTGGCATGATGGCGCTTTTCGCCTGCATACGCGCCTGATCTATAAAAAGATCGGGAATGGTTGGGAACGCAGCATGCTCTATCCTTGAAAATCACATGTAAAACCGCCATATTTCGACCATGACAACACAAATGACGACTGAAACCCTTTCCTTTGGCGCGGACGTATCACGACTGCTGGATATCGTGGCGCGCGCGCTGTATTCCAACCGTGACGTATTCCTGCGCGAGCTGATCTCGAACGCTGCCGATGCCTGCGACCGCCTGCGTTACGATGCTCTGCTTAAACCCTACCTGACCAAGAACGATCCGGAATTCCGTATCCGCATCTATCGTCACCCGGCATCACGCACGCTGACAGTCCTGGATAACGGCATTGGTATGACGCGCGAAGACCTGATTAAAAATCTGGGCACCATCGCATGGTCTGGTACTGCCGCTATCATGGAAGAGCTGGCGCAATCATCGTCATCCGAACGGCTAAAACTGATCGGTCAGTTTGGCGTTGGCTTCTATGCCAGCTTTATGGTGTCGACACGCGTGAAGGTGATCAGCCGCCGTGCAGGCCAGGATGACGTGTGGGTTTGGGAATCCGACGGCAAAACCGGATTCACTGTGCGCGAGGCCGATGGCGATGAAAAGAAAGTCCTGACATCGGACCGCGGCACAGCCATCCAGATGACGATCAACGACGACAGCAGCGAATATCTGCTGGAAATGAAGCTGAAACAGGTTATCAAAACCTATTCAGACCATATCAACGTACCGATTTTCGTCGGCAAGGGTGATGGCACCGATGAAGATCAGGCTGCCGCGCAGGAGCAGATCAACAAGGCATCCGCCCTGTGGATGCGCCCGAAGAACGAGATTACCAAAGAACAATATACCGAATTTTATCACCATATCGGCCACGGTATGGATGCCCCCATAATGACATCCCACTGGCGCGCAGAAGGTACAATCGAGTTTACAGCCCTTCTATTCGTTCCCGCTCTGCGCCCGTGGGATCTTTACGACCCCACCCGCAAAAATTCGACACGCCTGTATGTTCGCCGCGTTTTCATTTCAGACCAGTGCGAAGGATTGATGTATCCGTGGCTGCGTTTCATGCGCGGCATCATCGATACAGAAGATCTGCCGCTGAACATCAGCCGTGAGATGCTGCAGGACAACCCTGTCATTCGCAAAATCCGCAGCAGCGTCGCCAAACGCATTCTGGGGGATATGGATAAGCTCGCGCAAGAAAACATCATCCTTTATTCGACCTTCTGGAACCAGTTCGGTGCTGTGCTGAAGGAAGGCCTGTACGACGCGCAGGAACATCGTGAAGAATTGTTGAAAGTCGTGCGCTTCTACTCCACGTCCAAGGATGGCGAGCTTGTCTCGCTGGAGGATTATGTTTCCCGTATGCAGCCGGGGCAGGAGAATATCTATTACATCAGCGGCGAGAATATCGATACACTGAAGAACAGCCCACAGATTGAGGGGTTCAAGGCGCGCGGTATCGAGGTCTTGCTGTTTACCGACACGATTGATGATTTCTGGTTACAGACCGTTCAAGATTACAAACAGAAAAAATTCAAATCAGTGACCAAGGGCGATGTCGATCTTTCCAAGGTTGGAAATACATCCGCCGCTGATAAAGCAGAAAGCAAGGTCGACGAGTATGAGAAGGATGACAATCTGCGCCGCCTGATCGCCATCATCCGCGAGACATTAAAAGAAGATGTTGGGGAGGTGCGTTATTCCCATCGCTTGACCAGTTCCCCGGCCTGCCTTGTCGCCGCCGAGAATGAAGTCGATCTGCGGATGGAGCGCGTCCTGCGGATTCACCAGAAATATGAAGCACAATCCAAACGCGTGCTCGAGATCAACCCCGATCATGCGCTTATCCGCAAACTCGGGACCATGGCAGGCGAAGGCGGCACGGGCGAGGAAATGTCGGATGCCGCTTACATGCTGCTGGATCAGGCGCGCATCATTCAGGGAGAACCGGTCCCGGATCCGGCGGACTTTGCCCGCCGGCTCACCTATTTCATGCAAAAGGGGCTGGCAGCCTGATCAGGCTGCCTTCTTCAGGAAATCGGCATATCTGACAGCCGGGCGCGGACCGATATGGCTGATCACTTCAGCCGCAGCCATCGATGCCAGACGTCCGCATGCTTCCAGCGTCATGCCTTGCGTATAACCGTACAGGAAACCTGCGGCGTACTGATCGCCCGCTCCGGTCGTGTCGACTAGTTTCGCGATCTTCTCCGGCGCGATCTGGATCATCTTGTCCCCGGACAGAACCACCGATCCTTTTTCACTGCGGGTGATGGCGATGATTTCGCATTTCCCTTTGAGGGACTCGACAGCCTCTTCAAACGTTTCCGATTCATAGAGAGCTTTGGCTTCTTCCTCGTTGGCGAACAGGATATCGACGTGGTTTTCCACAAACTCCTGCAGATCCGCACGGTGACGGTTCACGCAGAACGGATCGGACAATGACAGCGACACCTTGCGGCCAGCCTTGTGCGCAATTTCCGATGCCACGCGGAACGCTTCCTTCGCGTGCGGCGGATCGAACAGATACCCTTCGAGGTATGTAATCCGGGATGAGGAAACCAGTTCCTCATC
>JAMHVA010000116.1:0-2223 GCA_035904625.1 Alphaproteobacteria bacterium
GGATGATCTTCGTTGATACGGCGGTCGAGAAGACCGGCACCAACCATACAGTTGAATTGCGCACGAATATCGCCAATCTGGGCGCGTTTATATTCAAGCATTCGATCGATATGCTGGCCAACCCGAAGAAGGAGAAACTCGATATCCTGATCGAGATCAACCGCGAAATCGCCGCCGGCCTGATGCAGCAGGTGCCCGGCAGCGGCACGCCCCCCACCCCCGCGCAGGGCGGCGGAACGACTTCGCAATCTGCCTGAACAAGGCAATAGCACAATCATCAATAATAAAGGGCCCGGCAGCGGGCTCTGTTCTTTTTAGAGTGATGATCGCATCAGGTCAGGCGTAAACAGAAAGGGCGCTGAAGCCCGCATTGGTGTTGCCAGCCTGCGCGGCGGAACTGAACGCCGCAATCTGCTGCGGTGTGGCCGCACTTGTGCGCGGTGCCGGAGCCGAAGCTTCAGGCGCAGGGGCCGGTGTCGGCGTTGATGGCGCTGGCGCCGCCGATGCCTGCTGTGGCTGTGCCTGAACCTGCGTTTGCACTTCGGTTCTCGGCTGTGCAGCCTGACGATCCGCCTCAGCACGACGGGCTTCATCACGGGCACGCGCCTGCAACAACGTTTCAGACGGGATCTGGTCAATCACATCACGCGTTTCGACATTACGATACTGCAAAACAGCTGTATCGTAATTCACATCGACAAAGATGCTTAAAGACGGACCGCGCGGAGCAACCTTCTGCACACGGGCGGGATTGGCCGCAAAGGATTCAGCCGCACTCGTCTGCTCCGCGCTGGCGCGAAGCAGGGAAGCATTCTGAAGTGCCGAATTTACAGCTTCAATCATGATCCTAACCGTTTTAACAAATGCACCCTCTTTAAATGCCCCGCCGACAAGACCCCTCTTATCGATGGAATGATGGTACATTACCCTATTCTCATGGTAGCCGAACCGGCGTCAAATGTCAAGAAATTGCACCAATAAACAAGCCATTTTGTAACAATTCGCAGAAGTATTCGCAGCGAGTACTCGCACTAAACCCGGCAGTTTTTTATAAATAATAGTGAAGTTCACGACTGTTTATTTAATAATATTACTTAATTACTGTTGTTATTACTTCAAAAAGGCAAAAACAAACCCCAGTAACGACTTATAATCCTAAGGTTATACCCCTGTAATTACTTGTGAAACCCTGATTTTTTAGGATCTCCTTAACCCTTTCCGCCTCATAATATTGATATAAGAAGAAAATTGTCGGCAGGGCATGATAAACGGCCCCGCGAAAGAGAACAGAGCCGGTTGAATATCTCGGTCTTCCCCCGCATCAAGGAGGGCCGGTTACGGGAAAAGTTGGCGTTTGCCAGTACCTTAAAACTCCTGTAACCTAGGGAATATGGGCGATTTTCGCCGCGCGTTCCTATTCCTTCCGATTCTGCTGCCTGCCGCCCGGCAGTTTTCTGCAGACGATACTGATAACAGGGTTGCCGTCCGTGAACAGTTTTTTAGAAACCCTTAAACAACTTGGCCCGGCCCGTCTCGCCATCATGGGCAGCGTGCTGCTGGGTCTGTTGCTGTTTTTCATCTTCATTTCCATGCGCGTGTCATCGCCCAGCATGAAGCTGCTGTATGACGATCTGGCGACCAACGATTCCGCGGCGATTGTCGCCAAACTCGAAGAAAACGAAATCCCTTACCAGACATCCGAAGATGGTGGCCGCATCAGCGTGCCGGATGATCAGGTGGGTCGCGCCCGCATGTTGCTGGCGCAGGAAGGCCTGCCGAATGGCGGCAACATGGGTTACGAACTTTTCGACAACCAGTCCGGTTTCGGCACCACCAATTTTGTCCAGAACATCAATCAGGTCCGCGCGATGGAGGGCGAACTGGCCCGCACGATCAGCTCTCTCGACCAGATCCGCAGCGCCCGCGTTCATCTTGTCCTGCCGCAACGGGAACTGTTCAGCCGCGAAAGCCGCCCCGCAAGCGGCAGTGTTTTCCTGTCGCTGAAGCCTGGTGCATCGCTGTCACAGGAACAGATTCTTGCGATCCAGTCGCTGGTATCGTCAGCCGTGCCTGACATGAAAGCGGAAACCGTGTCCGTCGTTGACAGTAACGGTAAATTGCTGGCCCGCGGCGGTGAAGACGGTCAAAGCCTGATGCCGATGAAAGCCGAAGAGCTGCGCCGCAATTACGAAGCGCGCATGACCGCATCGATCGAGGATATTC
>JAMHVA010000117.1:0-3992 GCA_035904625.1 Alphaproteobacteria bacterium
CGTCTGGGCTGGAGCCATGGGGATGACGAAATCATCAGCACAGAACAGGCGATTGAATGGTTTGACCTCGACCATGTTCACCGCTCCCCCGCGCGTTTCGATTTTGCAAAGCTCGAGAACGTCAACGCCCATTATATGAAGGAAGCCGACAACCAGCGCCTCGTCGATCTGGTCGTTCCCTTTATCGAAAAGAAAGGCATCAAGGTCGATGATCTGGGCCGCCAGCGTCTTCTGGCCGGAATGGACGAACTGAAAAACCGCGCCAAGACCCTGATCCAGATGGCCGACGAGGGTGCGTTTTATTGCAAATCCGTCCCGCTGGATTTTGACGACAAAGCCAAGGCCAATCTGGACCCGGCAGTACTGAAGATTCTTGCGGAAAAGTTCAACCAGCTTGAGAACTTCACTCCGGAATCCATTGAAAGTGCCTGTAAAGAGGTCGCCAATGATATACAGGGTGGAAAACTCGGCAAAGTAGCCATGCCCCTGCGCGCAGCCCTGACCGGTACGACGGTGTCCCCGTCGGTTTTTCATGCAGCTGTGATTCTGGGAAAGGATGAGACACTGGCGCGTCTCAATAATATATTAACCGCTTAGGGATAGATTGAGGTTCACGGTTTGATCTTGCTGCACAGCAGGATTATATTTCTTTTAGTGAATCACCCCTGCCTTAAAAGGTCTTCAAACATGTCCAATCCCGCTGCCAAAGCCGCCGAAGTTCCCGGTAAAACCTTTACGCTTACCGATGATGAATCCGGCAAAAGCTGGAAACTCCCGGTTCTGGAAGGCACCACAGGCCCCAAAACCATCGACGTACGCAAGCTGTACGACGACACGGGCATGTTTACATTCGACCCCAGCTATACATCGACCGCCAGCTGCAAATCCCGCATCACCTATATCGATGGCGACAATGGCGTCCTGATGCATCGCGGCTATCGCATTGAGGAACTGGCAAAGCACAGCACCTATCTGGAGGTTTCCTACGCGCTGCTCTACGGCGACCTGCCGACACCCAAGCAATATGACGAATTCATTCACAGCATCACCTATCACACGATGGTGCATGAACAGCTGCACTTCTTCTTCCGCGGCTTCCGCCGCGATGCGCACCCGATGGCCGTGATGTGCGGCGTTGTTGCGGCACTGGCAGCTTTCTATCACGATTCTCTGGACATCTGGGATCCGACCCAGCGCGAAATTTCAGCACACCGTCTGATCGCCAAGCTGCCGACACTGGCGGCGATGTCTTACAAATACTCAATCGGCCAGCCCTTCATGTACCCGCGCAACGATCTCAGCTTCGCCGAGAATTTCCTGTATATGTGCTTTGGCGTTCCGGCGGAGCCGTACAAGGTCAACCCGGTTCTAGCCCGCGCCATGGACAAGATTTTTATCCTGCACGCCGATCACGAACAAAACGCCTCGACATCGACCGTTCGTATCGCCGGATCATCGCAAGCCAACCCGTTTGCCTGTATCGCCGCCGGTATTGCATCCCTGTGGGGACCGGCCCATGGCGGCGCCAACCAGGCCGTGATCGAAATGCTGGAGCAAATCGGCCACAAGGACAACATCCCCGAGTTCCTGCGCAAGGTTAAAGAAAAGCAGGACAACACCCGCCTGATGGGATTTGGTCACCGTGTCTACAAAAATTACGACCCGCGCGCCAAAGTCATGAAAGCCGAGTGCGACGCGGTTCTGAAAGAACTGGGTGTCAATGACCCGCATCTGGAACTGGCGATGGAACTGGAACGTATTGCGCTCAGCGATCCATATTTTGTTGACCGCAAACTGTTCCCGAACGTCGATTTTTATTCCGGCATCATTCTGAAAGCTATGGGCTTCCCGGTCAGCATGTTCACAGTGCTGTTCGCCGTTGCCCGCACTGTGGGCTGGATTTCCCAGTGGAAAGAAATGATCGAGGAGCCGTCCCTGAAAATCGGCCGCCCGCGCCAGCTATACACAGGCGCGACAGAGCGTCCGTATATCGCCATCGACAAAAGAAAATAAAACAGATCTTTATGAATTGATCAGAGAGAGTATGAACGCCGTCGCCTGTTGTGACGGCGTTCCTTCATGTTCGCCCTGAATCAGATGGCATGCCGTGCGGAACCCGTCCTTCTGATACTGAACGGCGTTATAATCATGCAGATACAGATTTGCTGCCTTGGCCAGTGCCTCGGCACTGCAATCACCCTGAATAAACTCCGGCACCAGCGGATAATCCAGCAGGATATTCACAAGGTGCGCATATCTGGTTTTGATACGCGAACGCACCATGGCGTGCGTGATCGGATTGATGCGATAACCGATCGCATGCGGAACACCGGCGACCGCCAGTTCCAGCCCCACGGTACCAGACGTCGCGAGCGCGACATCCATCGTCGAAAAAAGATGAAACTTGTGATGGGGGTTTGTCACAATCGTATAGCCGCAGGGCATCTCCAGCAAGAGATTGCCGACAGTCCGCTCAATATGCGGCAGGGTCAGCGTGACGATATGGAGATCCGGATTGTTCTTTGCGATCTGTAACGCGGCCTGCCGCAGCACCGGCCCCATACGGTTAAGTTCGCCCATGCGGCTGCCGAAAAGAAGACCCAGAATTTTCTTGTTAGCCGGAATATTGTAGTGCAGACGAATGCCGGATGGATCAGTATGATCCCAACCCGATTCAAGAACAGAATGACCGACAAACGAAGCCTTCATCCCTTCGCGCATGAAATATCCGGGTTCGAACGGCAACAAGCACATTATGCCGTCATAAAGCGCCGCGATTTTCTTCGCGCGCTCCGGTCGCCATGCCCATACGGTGGGGGCCACGTAATGAACCAGCTTCCCTTTATAGCCCTTCTCGCGCAGCCCTCTGGCGACACGGAAATTAAAATCAGGCGCGTCAATCGTAACAACAACATCAGGATTTTTCTGGATGATATCGTCAACCGTCTGGCGGATACGGCGCAAGATCAGCGGCAATCTGGGCAGAACCTCGGCAACACCCATCACCGACAGATTTTCCATCGGGAACAGGCTTTGCAAGCCGTGTCCTTGCATCGAAAGACCTCCGACGCCATAAAACTGCACCTTCCTGGCGGTCGCCAGAATCATAGATTCCATCAGGCGTCCGCCGAGTAAGTCACCCGATGCCTCTCCGGCAATAATGTAAGCAGAAAGATTATTCATGATGATCAGAATCCGCATTAATGGCGATCACAAACATGCGGTGCCGGTTGGCAAGGCTGGCGACGTCTTCCGGGTCAACAATCAGGCTGCGCCCGGCTTCCACAACAATCCCGACAAGGCCTGTCTCGGCACAAAGGCGGACAGTGTCCGGCCCAATCGTGGGCAAGTCCAGACTTTCATCCTGTCCGGGCTTGGCCAGCTTCACCAGAATACCACTGTTACCGCCTTTGCGTTTATAAGCTGCGCAGCGGCGGATCAGTTCGTCCGTCCCTTCGGCAGCTTCAATCCCCAGAACAACCCCGTCCTGAATGACGATTGACTGGCCGACGTCAACCGTCCCCAGAGCGCGCAATACATCAATTCCGCGTTTTACATCCGGCCAGTCATGCCGGGCGGGTTTGAAACGGCCCACTGTGCCTTCAGCAGCCAGTAAATCATGGGCGAATGCCTGCACGCCATGAACGCGGAAACCTTCCGCTTCCAGCTCCTTGCGCATGGCCTTCAGCAAACCGTCATCACCCAGGGCCCGCAAGCTAACCTTGGCAAAAAACCGGGCCGTACGCAGATCAGGCTTCAGATCCATCAATGTCGGGCGGCGAATGGCGCCGATCATAACCAGATCACGCATGTCATGAGTTTTCAGGGTATTCATGATCGTGCCAGCAGCGCCAATGCGCGTGTTCATATACTGGCGACCCTCGTAAATGGATTTATCTGTTTGCCCTTCGAACCCGACAACAAACACATCAATCCCCGCATGGTCGCAAGCGGCCAGCAGCCGCGCAGGCAGCCCACCAGCCCCGGCAATC
>JAMHVA010000118.1:0-6648 GCA_035904625.1 Alphaproteobacteria bacterium
CTTGTCTTGCCCCACTTCCGGCAGGATTTTCCAGCAGCGTTCGCATTTGCAGCCTTCAGATTTCGAGAAGGTTACTTTTAATCCGCTAAATCCATCTTCAGAATGGCCATCAAGTGATGATTCATTCTTGATTGTGCTAGCTAAATCATTCGACGTTTCATTCACGATTTTTGTATCTGAAACGATACAAATTTCTGCAAGATCCATCCCACTTATGTCAGATAGGATGTCTTTTGAATAAATAATCACAGAAGGCGATGCTTCTAAAGAAGACCCAATAGTTTTATTTGCGCGATGAGGTTCTATAGCTAGCATAACAGCACTTCTGACGGACCTTACCGTATCCCACTTTCTAGACAACGTATCATTTTTCCATGTTGCCGGAATAACCGGGAATGTCAGCTGGTGAACGCTGTCTGCGTTGTCGAACACGCCTTGCGGGCGGTGTTGCCATGCTTCTTCTGCTGTAAAGCACAGCATGGGTGAGAGCCATGTAACGAGGCAGTTGAAAATCTCTTTCATCACCGTGCGGCAGGCGCGGCGGCGCATATCGCTCGGGTGATCGCAATAAAGGCTGTCTTTCCGGATATCGAAGTAGAAAGCCGAGAGTTCATTGGCGCAGAAATTATGCAGGCGGTGCGCCATCTTGCCGAATTCATAATTCGTGACGTACCCGCGAATCTCTTCATCCAGTTCGGCAAGCCAGTGCAGCACAAGGCGTTCCAGTTCCGGCATGTTTTTGTATTCGGATGCCGGGATCAGTTCGTCAGCGGTCAGGCCGTCGAGCGCACCCAGCAGATAACGGAATGTGTTGCGCAGGCGGCGATACAGATCGGCGGTGACTTTCAGCGTTTCCTTGCCGATGCGGATATCCTCGCTGTAATCAGACAACATCGTCCACAGGCGGATGATATCGGCGCCGTGCTGTTCCATCATCTCCAGCGGGTCGACGACGTTGCCGACCGATTTCGACATCTTGTAACCTTTTTCATCCAGCACGAAACCGTGTGTCAGAACGGCTTTGAACGGCGCATGGCTGTTGGTGCCGCATGATTCCAACAACGATGAATGGAACCAGCCGCGATGCTGGTCGGAACCTTCAAGGTACAGATCCGCTTTCTCAACACCCTTGAACGCGGGCCATGTATCGGTGTCGCCCAGCACGAACGCATGGGTGGAACCGGATTCAAACCACACATCGACGATGTCGAAAATTTGCGTGTAATCTTCGGCTTTGTATTTCGAACCTAAGAAATATTGCGCGTCGTGTTTCCACCATGCGTCCGATCCTTCGGCCTCAAACGCATCGGCGATGCGTGTCAGCACGGCCTCATCACGTAGCGGCTGGTCGGTTTTCTTGTCCACGAACACAGCGATGGGTACGCCCCAGGCGCGCTGACGGGAAATGCACCAGTCCGGACGGTTTTCAATCATCGCGGTGATGCGGGTCTCGCCCTTGGCGGGGTACCATTTCGTTTCCTTGATCGCTTCCAGCGCCACGGTGCGCAGCGACGGCAGGTCGTTGCCGCCATTGCCGGTCACAGCTACGTCTTTTTCACGGCTATCCATGGCAATGAACCATTGCGGCGTGGTGCGGAAGATCAGCGGCGCTTTCGAACGCCAGCTATGCGGGTATTCATGGCGCACGGAACCCTTGGCCAGCAGGCCGCCCGCTTCATCAAGCGCTTTCAGCACGGCAAAGTTGCCATCGCCCATTTCGCCCTTTTGCGTCAGCACATCTTTGCCCGCGAACAGCGGCACATGGTCGCGGAACTTGCCGTCATCAGTGACGTTATCGGGAATATCCTTGGCACCGAAATGCTTCATGTAGAGCCAGTAATCGTCCTCGCCATGGCTGGGCGCGATATGGACAAAGCCGGTCCCGGTATCTTCGGTGACGAAATCACCGGCCAGTACAGGAATATCGTAATCATAACCCTGACCGCGCAGCGGGTGATGGCAGATGGTGCCTGCGAGTTCCGAACCTTTAAATTCGTTCTCTTCAGTCCAAGATTTTATCTTAGAGGAATTCATCACACTTTCAGAAAAACCTTCAGCAAGCGCGGCAGATACAATAATGCGTTCGCCTACTTTTGCTTTACTGCCTTCTTCAACAGCAGTGACGGTATAAATCGCATAATTAATTTTTTCGCCGTAAGCGATGGCGCGGTTGGAGGGCAGGGTCCACGGCGTGGTTGTCCAGATGACAACGGATGCGCCTTCAAGGGATGGGTCGTTCGGGCATTTCACCACCGGAAACTTTGCCCATACGGTGATGGACTTATGTTCCTTGTATTCGACTTCGGCTTCGGCCAGCGCGGTTTTCTCAACCACCGACCACATCACCGGCTTCACGCCTTTATACAGCAGGCCGTTCATCAGGAATTTGTGAATCTCGCGCACGATCTGCGCTTCCGCAGGCTTCGTCATCGTCAGGTACGGTGTCTTCCAGTCGCCGATCACGCCGAGGCGCTGGAATTGCTGGCCTTGCGTATCCACCCATTTTTGCGCGAAGGCGCGGCATTCAGCACGAAAATCGAGCGGCGATACGTCGTCCTTGTTCTTGCCTTCGGCGCGATATTTCTCTTCGATCTTCCATTCAATCGGCAGACCGTGGCAATCCCATCCCGGCACGTACGGCGCATCGTAACCCATCGACTGCCATGAACGGTTGATGACGTCTTTCAGGATTTTGTTCAGCGCATGACCCATATGGATGTCGCCGTTGGCGTAAGGGGGGCCGTCATGCAGGACGTATTTCGGGCGACCGGCGGAACCGTCGCGCAGTTTTTTATAGAGATCAGCTTGCTGCCAGCGCTTGACGATTTCCGGTTCCTTCTTCGGCAATTCGCCGCGCATCGGGAAGTCGGTCTTGGGCAGGAAAACGGTATCCTTATAGGCGTCTGTGTTTCCGGGCGCGTTGCTGTGGGTGCTGTCGCTCATTGTGCAATCCGTAAGGTGTGTGATCAGCCTGCAATATCGCTAAAAAACCCCCTGAAAATCAAGGATTAAGGTAAAAAGCCTGCCCCGGAAATCGGATCTGTCCAACACCATCGTTATTATGACAAAAATCAGACCGGATGCGGGTATTCGAACGGGGACTCTAGCGCGGTTCCTGCCGTGGCGACAATCCGTGGCGACCTCTGGCTTGCGAGGCTTCTGCCGCATCCGCGGCCCTCTGGGCGCGGTCCTGCGCCTGTTCTTCGGCCCGCATCTCCTCAACGACGCCCCGGCAGCCATCGGCCAGCGCCATTTCAGCGCAGGGATAATCGTCGGTGATCAATTCGATGGTGGCGCGTGCCGCACCGAACAGCTGGGCCACACGCGTTGTGTTGATGCGCGTTTCGTCCACCGACTCGCTGATCTCGGGGGTCAGATGAAAAACATCGTGGCCCTGATGCAGCGTCAGGCTGTCGAGCTGCATCGCGTCGCCGAACGGGTTGTCCTGCAGCGGTGTGAATGTCAGCGAGAGAAGATACATCCCGGCACCGACCTCGACCTTCAGTGTCTTGCCGGCTTTCATCGGCGCCAGTTCCGG
Organism: Alphaproteobacteria bacterium; assembly: GCA_035904625.1. Classification (GTDB taxonomy): domain Bacteria; phylum Pseudomonadota; class Alphaproteobacteria; order Micavibrionales; family Micavibrionaceae; genus Micavibrio_C. The sequence goes on from JAMHVA010000118.1 coordinate 3,539, forward strand.
AAGGCGCCGCACCGGTTCCCAGACCACCGCCCATTGCGCGAAATGGCGGGAGGGATCGATGACCGGGGCTTCGACCGGGTAACGCAGTTTCCTGTCGGTCTGCAGGTGCGGCGTAATCTTGGCAAGATCCAGCCTGTCCATGATCTCGGCCACGTTGTCGAAAATCAGACAGGGGTTGCGGGTGTTGTAATGCGTGCAGGACAGGGGGGCGTCGAACGCGCGCCGGGCCGCCATATAAAGCTTGAGACCAAGTCGTTCATACCAGGTCGAGGCGACCGCTGTCGTCAGTATTTCGGCCAGAGCCGGGTTGGCATATGTATCGTCTTCGAGCGGGCGTTTCATCTCTGCTGTCCTGATTTTTTCAGGGCAGCTTACAGAGGGAGAAAAATTATGTCAATCTTTGTGACCGCCCAGTATTTTGCGCGATTCCACGCAGTCCTGTTCGATCTGGCGGATCAGCGCGTCCAGACTTTCAAATTTGGCCTCGCCGCGCAGGCGTTTAACCGGCTTCACGCGCAACGTCTTGCCGTAGATGTCGCGGTCAAAGTCAAAAATATAGCTTTCGATCTGGCCGACCTGCAATTCGAACATCGGGCGGATGCCGATATTGGTGGCCGCCGGCAGCCATGGAGAATCCTCGCCGTCATCAACGATCTGTACGTAGGACGCATACACGCCGTAAGACGGGTGCAGCGTATCGCCGAGCGGCACGTTGGCTGTGGGGTATCCGATGGTGCGGCCCCGCTGGTCGCCTTTGACCACCATACCCTGCATGTACCATTCCCACCCCAGCCGTTCATTCGCGTGGTCGATATCGCCGATCCGCAAGGCCTGACGGATGGCGGATGATGATACGTCATCGCCATCCTCATCGACGATTTTCTCGACGACGGTGACGGGCAGTCCTGAATCTTTCAATGTCTGGGTATTGCCCTTGCGCAGTTGCCCGAAATGGAAATCCTGCCCGACGATGATATGGGCCGGGGCCAGCCCGGTCTTCAGGACATCATCGATGAACTGTTGCGGGCTGAGGCTTGCAAAGTCCCAGTCAAAAGTCAGGTTGTAGAATATATCAACGTCCAGACGTGCAAGCTGGTGCAGCTTGACGGCTTCCGGCGTCAGGCGAAACGCCGGATCGTCCGGGCGGAAGAGGGCGCGCGGATGCGGTTCAAAGCTTAAAACGCCCACAGGCGCACGCAGGGCGCGCGCTTTCTCCTGCGCCAGCGCCATCAGGGTGCGGTGGCCGCGATGCACGCCGTCGAAGTTGCCGATCACGATAACCGCCCCCCGGGCGGTCTGCGGAAGACCCTGAAAAGTCTTGAAAAGCTGCATACAGACCCTATGCTTGTTATAATAAGCGATGTGCCAACCATCTACGCCCGAGTGTGACTGAATGCAAGGTCCTCCTCAAGTTTTAAAGATCGCCGGGTTTGAGTGCCTGGCTTTGGCGCCGGATACGGACCGCCCGGCCAAAATCATCCTTCTTCTGCATGGCTATGGCCGCGATGCTTCGCTGATGCAAAAACTGGCCGATGAAATCGCGGGGAAATCGCCGCAGGCGCTGATCGTCATGCCGCACGCCCCGGAGGCGTTCGAGGCCCCCGACAGCGATCACGGAAACTTGTTGCGCGTTCCGGAACAGTTGCGCGCCGCCCCCCCGGATGATCAACCCCCGGGCGCGCGCCGCCAGTGGTTTTCAATCCGGGCGGCCAGCCTGAACGATCTGGCCGCGGGACTGGCACGGGCCAGCGAGGGGATCAACCGTCTGATCACGGAATTATGCGGGCAATATCAGCTGACGGATCGCGATGTCGCGGTGATGGGATTTTCGCAGGGCGGCGGCGTGGCGTTGTTCAGTGCCTATATGCGCGAACAGAATCTGGCCTGCGCCGTCGGGCACAGCACGATCTTCATTCAATCTCCTGCCTATAAAAGTGCGCCGCCGACATTATATCTGTACGGTGAGGAAGACGAGGAATTCGACGATCGCCATTACGGCCCCGGGTCTGCCGCCGTGAAAGCCTATGCGCGCGATGCGACGATTATTTCGCTGCCCGGGCTTCGCCATACCACCAGCGCGGAGTCGCGCACGATCGTCGCCGATTTTATCATCCGCCATTTGATATAAAAAACCCCGCCGGAAGCGGGGCGCTATGCGATAAGCGATCTTCCCGCTATTATGGTCTTATTATTATCGTTGCTAATCAAGGATTAGAGCATGAGGATATTGTTAATTTTATTGTTTATTTTTTGCCCGTTATTATCCCTCCCCTCTCCTTCGGAAGTTCATGCTGGAACCTCATGTGCAGGGCTTTCGGCTAAAGAAAAAATCCAGTTTGCTCCTGTAATTTTTAAAGGCGCAAAAGAGGAATCAGATTTTCACATCATTACCGTTTACAAAGGTCAGATCGAAAAAGGGGGCGTGGTCTCGGTCAAAGAAAGTGCCAACCTGCCTGCTGGCCGCGAATACATTGTTTTTGCTGGAAAGAATTTAGCTGGTGAGTTGAGTTTAGACGAATGTGAGATAAGTTTTGAAAGATCATCCGTATCTGAAAATGCTAATAATGCAGAGATATTGGCAGAACTGGAAATTTTCAAAGCACAGGTAGAGGCTCTAGAAGATGTAGAAGAGATCTTCCCTCAAGCTAAAAGCGGCACAAGATCATGGGCAATGGAAATGGGCGGTCTATTGCAAGAGTATGGCGACGACGAAAGAGCACTTGAAGTTTATAGGCAAGAAATAGCAAGCCGCTATAACCTCTTATATAACCGCAAAACGGAAACAATGGAGAAAAGAGAGCCTTTTGTGGATCCGTTTGCATGGCATGAAAAAACTAGAGGTCGTAGAGGGCCACCGGAAAGGTATGATGCAATCAGGGAAGAGTTGAAGGAATACAGTATTGTTTTAACCAAGCTAGGACGATATGAAGAAGCACTGGTTCCATTAGAAATGGCTATACTTTCTGGCGTGGATGCAGATGTCCACCAGCTTTATTTTGAATCTGCCCTCAAAAGTAAAGGGAAAGAGTATTTTAATGGAAGAAAAATTCGTCTGGATCAGGTGAGGGACCGGCCTAACTATGAAGTTAACGGGGTCGATCTGTCAGATA
>JAMHVA010000119.1:0-1769 GCA_035904625.1 Alphaproteobacteria bacterium
GCAGGGCCTGCGCTTCTGCCGACAGGGATATCTGGACACCACTGGCAGACGAGGCAGCATTTGCCGTCTCCATCAGGGTGGATATTTTTGCCTGCGTGGCCTGTTGCGCGGCGGCCAGCGCCGATGAGTCATACTTGTCGCCGCTGAGGTAATTCGCCAGCGACGGCTTGCTGAACATCATGTTTTTCAGGGATGACAAATCCATAATCGCACGTCCTCTTTACTGCAATTCACCGGATGATTTGCAAAAGGCGTGCCAGAAAAATTAAGAATTTCAGGCGTAGGGAGGCTTATTGTAACCCTTGGGCGAGAGCGTAAAAATCTCGAAACCTGTTTCCGTGACCGCAATCGTATGTTCAAACTGCGCCGACAGGGAGCGGTCGCGCGTCACGGCGGTCCAGCCATCGTTCAGCACTTTGGTTTCCCAACTGCCGGCATTAATCATCGGTTCGATGGTAAAGAACATGCCGGGTTCCAGCATCGGGCCGGTGCCGGGTTCGCCGTAATGCACCACGCTGGGGGCGGTGTGGAAGACCTGACCAATGCCGTGACCGCAGAAATCGCGTACGACTGAAAAACGATGGGCTTCCGCCACGGTCTGGATCGCATGACCGACATCGCCCAGTGTGGCGCCGGGCTTGACGGCTTCAATCCCGGCCATCATCGAGTCATAGGTGACATCGATCAGTTTCTTTGCCTTGACCGGAACTTTATCGCCGAAAATATACATGCGACTGGAATCGCCGTACCAGCCATCGACGATCACGGTGACATCGATATTGGCGATATCGCCATCCAGAACCTTTTTCGGACCGGGAATGCCGTGGCATACGACATGGTTGATCGAAATGCAGCAGGACTTGGTGTAGCCCTTGTACCCGAGTGTCGCCGGGATGGCGCCATGCTCGATGGTGTAGTTATGGATCAATTGGTCCAGTTCTTCTGTCGTGACCCCGGGGACGCAGAACGGGGTGATATAATCCAGCAATTCGGCAGCCAGTTTTCCGGCTTTGCGCATACCGGCAAAGGCGGACACGGGATGAAGCTCGATCCCGTCACGGTTATAATTTTTTTCTATTTTGCTGGCGGTATTGTCTGGCATGTGAATCTGGACTACTTTCTTATTTCTGCATTGCGTACAATGACATAGCTTCGCGACGCTGGTTTTGCAACTGATTTGGGGCCCACAGGGCAGGTAATGATGCCAAAAAAGGTCGGATTTGACACGTTTTCTGCGGCTTTGGCGATTATCGGCAACGAAATCCTCTCAGGTCGTACGCAGGATACCAATACCCCGTGGATCGCTGAACGCCTGACCGAACGCGGAATTGTCCTGTCCGAAGTCAGGGTTATTCCTGACGTGGAAGAGGTTATTATCCGCACAGTCAAGGAACTGGGCGGCCTTTATGATTATGTTTTCACCACCGGCGGCATCGGCCCCACCCATGACGATATCACTGCGGAATGCGTGGCCAAGGCGTTCGGCGTTGAATTGGTACGCGATCAGCAGGCGTTCCGCATGCTGGAAGAACATTACGGGATTGAAGAACTGACCCCGCCGCGCGCGAAGATGAGCCTCGTGCCGCAAGGGTCGACGCTGATCCCCAATCCGGTGTCGGCGGCCCCCGGGTTCAATATCGGCAATGTGTTCGTTATGGCGGGTGTTCCGCGCATCATGCAGGCCATGCTGGATCATGTCATGGGCACGATTCAGGCCGGTAACCCCATTCTCTCCAATACTGTTGCCTGCGGCCTGCCGGAAAGCATTC
>JAMHVA010000120.1:0-4072 GCA_035904625.1 Alphaproteobacteria bacterium
CACCGGATGAAGAGACGGACCATCATGTATCGCACATTATTATTCATAACATAAAGCCTTTTACATTTTTACCCCGCAGCGCAGCACTATGAAAAAGTTTCGCAAGCTCCGTGATCCTGATAATATTCAGCTCCGCATACAGGCGAAAAAAGAAGAAAATTGCCAAGCCAAGCCGCGGCACAGGGACGACACGTTATCGAAGGAGACAATAGGTGGTGCATTCCGGCGAAAAAGACCCCGCCATCCCTTCTCTCAGGGAGCAATGGATCGGCCATAAAAAGGCCCGCGAGCAACTCCTCAGCAATGCCATACAAACCGTCGATGGCTGGATCGAAAGCATTACGGATACAGAGGTCGGTAAAGTCGGGAGCCTGTTCCAGCAAGAGGTCAGCCTGTCAGGGTGTCGCCACGAGATCAATATCCACCATGGCAACCGGGCTGAATATGTCTCTTTCTCCTATGGTCACAATACCGGCTTCGCCAACCATATCATTTACGGCCCCAGCGCCGAGGAAGACTTAAGCAAGCTGTTTTCCAGCAAAGTGCATGAGGCCACACACGCCTTGCAAAAGATGCGGTCGGCGGCGTTGCATGCCAGCCCCTTTAACCCGAATACGCAGATCGTCATCTGTCCCGGTGACTGGATCATTCTTGATGAGCGCTGCGAGCAGGATGCGTATGTCAAACAGGCGTTGTTTAATTCCCTGCTGGCAAAGCACCTGCCGGAAGTCCGACGCATGACCGACGGCGATCCGCTTTCGGTCAAGACATTCGAACGCATCCGTCTTGATGCCGCCGATATCAACGCCGCCGTCATCGAAGCCGCACGACAAGCTCTTGATAAAAGTTTTTATTGGGACAACCCTAAAGCCGAATACCGTTTCCAAAATCATTACCATGACTTCGCGCTGAAGAATTATGAAGCCGGTATGAAACTGCGCAGCGATAACGGCGAAAGCGATCTGATCTTTGTCAGGCTGGAGGACGAGGATGTTCTGGCGATCGGCGATTCCTGCGGCCCGAATTCGTTTGGCAACGGCCAGTTATTGCCGGAGTTTTCAGCAAAACCCAAACTGATGAAAGCCGCACAGGATAAACTGGACAAGATCCGGGATCATCTGAAGCTCGGCAATGAAGACGAACTGCCGACACTCGGAGAGATTCTTGCGCGGCTGGGTCTGACACGGAAGCAATTCATCGAAGCGTCTTATACAAGGCCGGTTGTGCAATCGAGAAACATCGCACAACCGATCCAGCCATAACGCATATCCGGAAACGAAAAAGCCGCACCGTCAGTTACACGATGCAGAACTTGCTATAATTTATAGCCGCGATGGCTAGGCGATATTTACAAAAGCAAGCACATGTGCCGGACGCGCGTCCCGCGGCGCATAGGTCTTTCCGGTCGCGGCTTCCGCGCGGTGTGTAACATCGGCCAGCCATGTCTGGATATCCAGCATCGCATCATTGGCAACACCATCCGGGCCTTCACGGCGCAGATAACTCTGGCGGCAGACAAACGATTTGGTCGAAGCCACAATTTTTTCGCGGCCATTATCCTGCGCCTCGATCTGCTGATGTTCAATCTTGATCAGCGGTTCCGGACTGCGGGCATCGCGGGTAAAGCAGCTGACGCGCAACGCATCGATCGGCTGGCCATCGACAGCCGGGCCGCGCAGCACGAAGGATACAGACTGGTTTTCTTCGTTCACGACGAAGTCGCCACAGGATACCAGCGGCACCTTGGTGAAATCAGGCGCAGAAGTTTCGTCATAGTGGGACGGATTACGCGTATCCTGATGCAGGCATTCGCCTGTGATTTCGCTGGGGCCGTAGAATGTCAGGTTTTTGGCGTGCTGACGGATCGCGCGGGCCACACGCAGGGTCAGATCAAAACCGGTGGCCGGGCTGGTAAAAGCTTCAGTCAGGTCGCGTTTCAGGTCCAGTGTCATAAGTCCTCGCTAAGGGCGTGATGTATGGAAACAGACACCCTGTATAGACCAGCCGGAAAGAATATGTCAAAAATTATTTTAGCTGGTTATCTGCTTGAAAAAATTAACGAATTCATTCGTCTGATAGACCGCAAACGCAGCATTTCCAGCATCCGGCTGATCGGGGGAAAGCTTGCGATGAATAACGGTCATGCCCGCCCGCACCGCCGATTCGACCCCTTTGGGATCATCCTCGATGGCCAGACAATCGGAAGCCTGAAGTGACAGGCCGGTTTCGGCATTCAACCGGGCCAGCGCGGCAAGATACGGGGCAGGATCAGGCTTGCGGCCTTCGTAATCGTCCTTGCACATCACAAAGCGCACACGCGCGGGAATGTTATGCGGCATCAGCGACATCATCACCGAATGACGGCGGCCATTCGACACGATGGCCTGATGAATGCCCGCAGCATCAGCCAGTGTCATGATGTCATCGACACCCGAGCGCATCTGCACCTCGGCGATGTGATCGCCATACCACTGATCAATCTGTTGAAGATAGTCATCACAGGAGACAGACAGCCCGCGTTCCCGCGACAGCCATTCCCAGTTCTGCTGGCCATTATTGGTATAGATCCGTTCGCGATCATCGTCCTGCAAGACAATACCCAAAGACAGCAACGTCTCGCGATGCTTGCGCCAATGCATCTCGCCGGTATCGACGATGGTATTGTCGCTATCCCAGAATAATGCGCGGATGGCCATCGGCTTAATAAGGCGGCTGGCAGGCCTGCACCAGATCGGACAAGGCCTTGCTCAGCGGCTCGACATTCTGATCCTGCGATCCCAGACGGCGAATGGCAACGGTTTCTTCCTCTGCCTCGCGCTTGCCGACAACGAACATCACCGGCACTTTGGCCACTGAATGCTCACGCACCTTGTAGTTGATCTTTTCGTTGCGAACATCCAGTTCGACACGAAGGCCTGCGCTTTTAAGCTTGTGATAGACTTCGTGCGCGTAAGCATCGGCTTCAGCAGTAATCGTCGCCACGACAGCCTGTACCGGCGTCAGCCACAACGGTAGCTTGCCCGCGTAGTTCTCGATCAGGATGCCGATAAAGCGCTCGATAGAACCGAGGATCGCACGGTGCAGCATGACCGGACGCTGACGTGAACCGTCTTCCGCGGTGTAGTGCGCATCGAGACGTTCCGGCAGATTGAAGTCAAGCTGCAGTGTCGCGCAGCCCCATTCACGGCCAATCGCATCACGCACGATGAAGGCAAGTTTCGGACCATAGAACGCACCGTCACCCGGTGAAATCTCGTATTTCATGCCGAGTTCTTTGAGAGCGTTTTCAAGGCCGCCTTCGGCCTTGTCCCACAATTCATCGGAACCCATGCGGTTCTCCGGACGGGTTTCCAGCTTGATGGCATAGCTGTCGAAACCGAGATCCTTGTAAATCGCTTCGGTCAGTTTGCAGAAACGAATGCTTTCGGAAAGAATCTGGTCCTCGCGGCAGAAGATATGGGCATCATCCTGCGTGAACTGACGCACGCGCATCAAGCCGTGTAACGCGCCATGCGCTTCGTTACGGTGGCAGCAGCCAAACTCCGCCAGACGTAACGGGAGATCGCGGTACGACTTGATCCCTTGCTTGAAGATTTGCACGTGCGCCGGGCAGTTCATGGGTTTCAGTGCCATGAAATGTTTCGGCTCTTCCTTGAAGACCTTCTCGCCCTCAACCGTGTTCGGCACAACATCGGGAACCACGAACATATTCTCGCGGTACTTGCCCCAGTGGCCAGAGGCTTCCCAGAAGCGGGAATCCATCAGTTGCGGTGTTTTGACTTCCTGATACCCTTCATCGCGCAGGCGGCGGCGCATATAGGCCTCGAGCGCGACCCAGATCGTCCAGCCTTTCGGATGCCAGAAGACAGAGCCTTGCGCTTCGTCCTGCATATGGAAGAGTTCCATTTCGCGGCCCAGCTTGCGGTGGTCGCGTTTTTCAGCTTCTTCCAGCTGCGTCAGGTACGCATCCAGATCTTCCTTGGTATGCCATGCGGTGCCGTAAATACGCGTCAGCATGGCCTTGGTTGAATCGCCACGCCAGTAAGCACCGGCAACCTTCATCAGCTTGAAC
>JAMHVA010000121.1:0-3705 GCA_035904625.1 Alphaproteobacteria bacterium
GCCCATAAACCCGTGGAATCAGAATTAGTTAGACGCTGTCCGGTTTTTATGGCGGACCCTTGGAATTCTGTTAGAATTATATATATAGGTACTATGAACCGGCCTCTTCATTCCGCGTCTTAAGGAGTGGAAGAGTTTTCTAAACCAAAGGAGAGAGAAAACCGCCATGCAACCCGACCGTTATACGACCGTTCAATCTGCCGCCGCAACGACGTCGATCGATGCTGGCCTGCGCGGGCACATGCAAAGCGTTTATAACCGCATGGTTCTGGGCGTCCTCGTCACCGCGATCACTTCTTATCTGGTTGCCCATTCACCCATGTTGCTGCAATTGTTTTTGGGCGGCCCGCAAAAATACGTCGTCATATTTGCCCCGCTGGCCATCATGTGGTTCGGCTTTAACCCGATGACGATGACATCAAATAAATTGCGTATATCGTTCTTCCTGATCAGCGTTCTGTACGGCATCAGCTTCTCCGTCATTGGACTTATTTATGCTGGTGAAGATATCGCCCGCGCGTTCTTTATCGCGACCGCGATGTTTGCGGGCTTGAGCATCTTCGGTTATTCGACCAAGAAAAATCTTGATGGTCTGGGCACATTTGCCGCCATGGGCGTGATGGGTGCATTCATCGCCGGCCTTATCAACCTGTTCGTCGACTCATCGCTCATGAGCAACGTCATTTCCGGCGTCGCTGTCATTGCATTTGCAGGCGTGACCGCATGGCAGACACAGGCGATCAAGGAAATGTATTCCGCCGCGCATGGTGCCGAGAACAACAGCCGCATGGCATGGTCGGCGGCGCTGACGTTGTATATCAGCTTCATCGCCCTGTTCAGCCACATCCTGAACCTGCTGAGCAGCCAGAGATAATGTGAATATAAGATTTTTGTAATGCAAAAAGCCCGCAGAGATGCGGGCTTTTTCACACCCCTTACATAAAAGAAGGGTATCTGAATGCAGTCGTAATCATTATCTCTTTTTCAACTGCCGCAGGCTTATAATTGATAGACAGGGATAAGAGACCATACAAAGGCGCAACGTCATGACAAGCGACCGTCGCACAGACAAGACCGGGTACCCTTTCTCGCAACAGACCATGGATCACAGCCTTGCAGGGGCGACATTCAGCACGCGCCCGCCGCAGCAAGACGATATTCCTGGCTTACGGCCCGGCAGCAATTTCATCGGCCTATCGCCTGTCATGCAGATGCTCTACACGCAGATCGAGCATGCAGCGCAAAGCCAGGCCCCCGTTTTCATCATGGGGGAAACCGGCACAGGCAAAGAAGTGTGCGCCGAGACCATTCACCATCACAGCCGCCGCGCGCACAGGCCGTTTGTGGCGATCAACTGCGCCGCCATTCCGCGCGATCTGCTGGAATCTGAATTATTCGGCCATGTGAAAGGAGCGTTCACGGGTGCCATTGCCGACCGTGACGGCGCGGCGCGGCTGGCCGAAGGCGGCACATTGTTTCTTGATGAAATTGCTGAAATGACGCCCGACATGCAGACGAAGCTTCTGCGCTTCCTGCAAAATTTTTCGTTCAGGAAGATCGGCGGCAGCCAGACGGAAACCGCCGACGTCAGGATTGTTTGCGCGACCAACCGGGACCCGCTGACCGAGATTGCCGCCGGACGCCTGCGCGAGGATCTGTTCTTTCGCCTGCATGTCATACCGCTGTCGATGCCGCCCTTGCGCCAGCGTGGCGATGATGTGATCGACATTGCACTGGCGCTGCTAAAGCGATACGCCGCGGAGGAAGGAAAGCAGTTCGTGGATTTCAGCGATCATGTGACCTTTACATTCCAGCAATACAGCTGGCCCGGGAATGTGCGGCAATTGCAAAATGTCATTCGATATATCTGTGTGATGCATGACGGAAAAATCGTCACGGCGGACATGGTGCCGCGCCATTTGCTGCACCGGAAACCCCAGCATGACCACATGTCCCCCGCCACCTTGCGGACAGAAGCGGCGCCCCTTCAAGATGCTGTCTTCGAAAATATGACACTGGCAGAAATCGAACGCTATGCCATAGAATCGGCCGTCCGGCGCACGGGCGGCAATATCCCGCTGGCGGCGGCTCATCTGGGTGTCGCCCCCTCTACACTCTACAGGAAACGGCCTTCCTGACCCCTTTATCGGCCTGATCCTGATAGATTTTCACCGGTTTCAGGGTCTGAACCCGGCACATTGTAATTTCTCTTGAATTCAAAGCCCGGAGCGACTATTTTGCCCCCTACCTTATCAAAAGGGCTCGTAGCTCAGCTGGGAGAGCGTCGCAATGGCATTGCGAAGGTCGACGGTTCGATCCCGTTCGAGTCCACCATTCTCTTGGAAATCAATCGCTTAGATATATGAATTATCAGGTGCGCCCTAAAAGGGAGCCAAAAGCACCATGCATAAGCCGATCTATATCTATCGTTCTCGCCATAACATCTATTACTTCCGCTGGCCTATACCAGCGTATGGGCTCGTGGCGTTTAACAATAGCATCCAGCAACTCACTCCATCCCATGCCCACAGCCGCATCGTTATAGCCATCAGGTTTTTTGATCCTGCCGTTTGCATTTAACAGCGCATTAAAGGCAAGCTTTGCCATATCTCTATCAAGGCAACCTTCGATCTTGTAGGCATCGGAATCCAACTGAAGTCCTGCTTCTGCATAAACCATGTGCGGATGAAGATTTGAATAATCCAGTTCCACCGTCCATTTGCCATCAATCGTTATGCATTTTCTGTATTCAGAGGGAATGCTTTGCCACCATCCACCATAGAAACGACCACCTTCAGTAAAATTGGCTTTAGATCGACCACCCTTACCATTATTAAATACACGGTACATGCTCCGAGACGAGAAACCTACGCAGGGCTGCGGATCATCTATGCCCAGATCATGCTTGCTCCGTATCCTCTGGTACATCTTTTGAAAATCAGTATCCGGCATATCCAGATCATACCAATGACTATTCAGGCATTTATTAATCACATTTAAATCGGCACGGGACTGTCGCGTGTAATCCGTATCGTCATAGTCAATCAACTCCTTCTTTTCGTTCTTTAGCCGTATGCATTCTTCACCGGGGCAGCGGATAAATATGACCGTCTCCTGCGGCACGGCTAAATTCACGAGAGAGAGCAGTTTGTCCGTTATTTTAATGCGGGTAACTTCTCCACGGCCCTGATCCTTGTTCCAGAAACCTTCTCTGGCCACTTCGATATAATCAAGCCGCATCAGTCCGTCATAAGCATCAATGAATGGTCTATAAGCGAGCCGCGCCTGTCCGTATCGACTATGGAACGTAAACGCTGAAGAGCTTTTTGGGATTGCTAATAAAATGTTAGGATTGGTTCTGTTGAAATTTAGTAGATTCAGAACAATTGATTTAATCGCGAATATGAATTTCTCGCTGGTACGCCTGTCCCGCTTTTTACGGTCTGAAAGCGCATCAATCTCAGTAGCTATGGTCGCAATCAAATCATCCAGCGCCGTGTTTTCAAGCCACAGAAACTCATCATAAGGACTAGAAAGAAACGGGAATTGATCGGGTAAATCTATACCGTCAAGAATGTCAGGTTGAACATTGCTCATAAACGAATTTGACTCATTCTTAGTTAGAAAGACTTGATCTAAATAAAACTGCAAACAGGGATGCACTCTATCTGTTTTCGAGTACATCCCAGAACTATACAGGCGGTT
>JAMHVA010000122.1:0-8136 GCA_035904625.1 Alphaproteobacteria bacterium
CCGCTACCAATTACGGGAGCGGTTGTTTTTTTATCTTTAAATAGTGTGGTCTAAAATCGGAACTGTACTGCCTATCTCTATACCCCCGCCGGAAGCGGGGTTTTTATGATCCGTGAAGCAAGAACGCTAGCGCTTGGCCGGTTTGCACTTCGCATAGTTGGATGTGCTGACGGGTGTCCATGTCTGGCTTTTGCCGAAGAGCGGCATGCCGACATAACCGCGCACCAGCATCTTGCCGCTGGGCAGCATCTGCAATGTCGCGTTGTAGAGATCGCCCTCGTCGGCTTTGTATATTTTGCCGTCGATCCAGTTTTTGGCGTCCTGTTGCTTGAATCCCCACAGGATCTTCAGGCCGCACATCGGCGTGTTGCGCAGGGCCGGGTCTTCATTTTGTTCGTCGAACTGCATGCCGCCGTCGATGATCCAGTGAATGGTGCCGCACAGGCCTTCCGGGCATGATTTGACTTCGATGACCGAACGCTGGTTTTCCGTCAGCCACAGGCCCTCGGGCGTGGCCTCCTGGGCCATTGCCGGTGTTGCCAGCACGCTGCCGGCCAGAACGCAGAAAGCAAGAAAATGTTTGAATCCCAGCATGATAAACCTCCGCTGATCGTCATGTGTCAGGAACAACACTGTACGGCATTTTTATCTGGCAATCCACGGACGCATGCGCTTTACTGCGGATTATAACAAGTTATGAAAAGATTTTAACAGGGATACGCATTCGCCCACCATGGAACACGACATTCTGCATGCGCTGGCACGTCACCAGCTTTACGCGCAACTGGCCCGCAAGCTTCATGAAATGGATGCGGGCTGTCTGGGTTTTCTGAGCGAACAACGCCGCCTTCATATGCCCCAGCTTAAAAATGATGCTTATTTCTACGGCCACATATCCGGGGGCCAGAAAATCATCAAGGCTCTGGCGCGGTTTTGCGAGCAACGCCGGGACGGACATGAATACAAAGATTCGTTGCAGGCGCTGATGAAAAAGTTTGAGCCGGAGACAAGATCGGCCTTCACCCTGCAAGGCCTGCCGGTGATGACCGATGTAGATATCCGCACGATGGCCGGGCAGGACGATGACACCGCCGACCGTTATTTCCGCCAGTCGCATATCGATGAATTCACGGTGGTCGTGCATATGCTGCGTCAACACCTGCACCAGCACGTGATGAAAGAATTCCTGTGGGCGCAGGATGCTGTCTGCGATTCCATCGTTTCACAGGTCGATGGTTTTGCAGATCCGCAGCAGGCGGAAAAGGGATTCCGGGCCTATCCCGAACCACGTGAGGCCAAGCTGATCCGCGATGCGGTTGACTGGCTGCAGCAGCGGGGGCGGAGCGCCTGTATCGCGCGGACGATCGCCGCGCATCAGAGGATGAGTCTGGCGGAGATGTTCAGCCGCGCGAATATGGAGACGATGGCATCACTGGTCGGGTGCGAGACACATTGCGCCCTGATGGCGTCTGGTCTGGGGAATATGCTGTCCAGCGGCAAGGTTGCCATGTTCCTTTGCAATATGACCCTGAAACAGGCCCCGGCGAACAAGGGGCTGGCGATCGCATTTCCCGTTACGCGCCTGAAACTCGATCAGCGCCGTTTGCTGCATGACATCGTCACCGGGTATGTGGAGTTTATCTTGCAATCCCGTGCAGCGGCACTGGCGGCGCAGGAAGAACTGCCCCCTTTCGACGCCCAGATCTGCCAGCAGCTTGAACGGCTGGCGGTGGATATGGTGGTCGCGCTGACGCCGCCTCAGGTTCCCGCCGCTGCCCGCCGCCGGGCATCTAAATCTTTGGAAAAAATAGACAATATAACCTGATAAAACACTGTCAAACCCTCTTCATTTTATGTTAAAAGGTGCCCCCTATAATCAGGAAACGATAATAGGCGTGAAGAGTGTCAGCAGGAGTATTTTTCATGAGCCACGATGAAGCCACCGAAGTGAAAAGGCTGGGTGAACTGTCGACTGACCTTTATGCGGTTTACAGCATGAAGGCTGCCAGCACGCCCGAACTGACACAGCGTGTCCTTGATGAACTCAGGAAATTAAAAATCAGTCGTGATGTTGATGGATCGTTCCTGTTGAAAACGCCGCCGATTATAAGCACCAAAATAACGCTTTCCCTGGGCGATGTGATTAATCGCGGCATGCATTATCTGGGAATCGAGAATGACCAGAGAAAAATCCGGGAAGATCACAGCGACCCGCTGAAAAGCGTTTTCCTGCATGCAACCCGCGATGCCATGACCGAGATCATGAATCCTGAACAAGGCCCTCGTGAATTTGACCATCTTGTGTTCAAGGTCGAGCAGCAGGTTCTGGATAACGCCTGCAACCGTGCGCTGGGTATGAATGCGGCCAACCGTCAGGAAGACGGCACCGTTGATTTTCGCGGCGATCATCGCGCAGCAGGATGTTTCAGGTTTGCCAGCCATGTGATGGCCATCGCCGGACCAACGCCGCCGTTGGATATGTCGAGAACGGCGGTGCCGCTGGATATCGATCTGACGGAACCGGCACCGGCGACGGCTCCCAGAAGGACTGTCGGCCCGCAACAGGGCTAGGTTTCAGGCCTAGATCAGCTTCTTCGCCGTCAGTTCGTCCTTCAGGTACGCATAGTAAATCGGCGCGGCGACAACGCCTGCAATGCCGAAGAGTGCTTCCATCACCATCATCGCCAGCAGGATTTCCCACGCGCGGGACTTGATTTGTGTGCCGATGATATGCGCGTTGAAGAAATATTCCAGCTTGTGAATCACAATCAGGAAGATGAGCGAGCCGATAGCCGCCATCGGCGATACGCTGAGTGCAATCAGGAAGATCACCGTATTCGATATCAGGTTGCCGATGATCGGCAGCAGGCCAACGAAGAATGTCACGACAATCATCGTCTTGGTCAGGGGCAGCGGGTTGCCGGTCAGCGGCAGGATCACGGCCAGAAAGATGCCGGTCAGAAAGGCATTCAGCGCCGAAATCCGGACTTGCGAAAACACGATACGGCTGAAGGCGCGGCTCAGGAATGTCACGCGCTCGCGCAGAGCCTTGCCCAGCGGGCCGTGGACTTCCTGAAACGCCGGGCGGATCGCGATCATGCCGCCGATGATCATCCCGAAGATCAGATGAACGAGAAACACGCCCAGTTCCTTGCCGAACAGGCTGAAATGACCGGCGTTCTCGCGCAGCCATGTCGATGCGGCGGCCTGCCATTCTTCCATATTGGCCGGGACATACTGGTGCGCCCATAGCGGCAGGTAACTGCGCCCTTTCTCGACGATATCGGCCATACGTTGCAGCAGGACGACAAGGCTCTCGGGGCCTTCGGATATAAATGATGCAGACCCCATGACGGCAAAAGCGATCCCGGTTACGGAGAGCAGCGTGATCAGGGCGAGGAATATAAGACGGGCATAAGAAGGCAGAATGCCTGCGCGCCCCAGTTGCCGGGCCCCAAGCTCGACCAGAAAATAAACCAGCAAGCCGCCGAGCAAAGCCGGTAAAAGACCGAGCATCAGGATTGACGCCAGTATCACCAATGCAAAAACCTGGGTCAGGTAATAGATCTTGGCGTTATCGGTCATGCTCATGGGGGAGGCCTTTTGAAAAGGGTGTTGGTGCTTGTCAGTGTGCCTGAAGCGGTCACGGGGCTCAATATCTGACAGTGCTCTGGCAGAGGCGGGCGCTTATTTATATAACACATTGATAAATAATGAGTTTATTTGTATTTCTCAGAAAGCGCTCTTGCTAATAAGTGTAGCTTGTGCTAAATATTAAGGGTAAGGCTAATATAAAGGCGAAAGGGTCTGGTGAATATGCGTGTCGGCGGAGTGATGCTGGTTCTGGTTCTGGGCGCGGTCTTGTTCGGTGGTGTGAACATGACGGCGGCAGCAGAGAAAACAGAGAGAATGAAAGTCGTCACCAGCTTTACGGTGATTGCCGATATTGCGCGTCATGTCGCGGGTGATGCCGCCGATGTTGAATCGATCACGAAGCCCGGCGCGGAAATCCACGATTACCAGCCGACGCCCCGCGATATCGTGCGGGCGCGCAACGCCGATATGATCCTCTGGAACGGCATGAATCTGGAACGCTGGTTTGAGCGGTTCATGCAGGATATCAAAGGCGCGAAAAGCGTGATCGTTTCCGAAGGGGTCGAGCCGGTATCGATCTATGAAGGCCCTTACACAGGTAAACCTAACCCGCACGCGTGGATGTCGACGCAAAACGCCCTGATCTATGTCGAGAATATTCGCAAGGCTTTCGTCGCGCAGGACCCGGCAAATGCCGATATATATAACAAGAACGCTGCCGCCTACACAGCGGAAATCCGTTCCATCAATGAGGAGCTGAAAAAAACGGTGGCGTCCATCCCTGAGGACAAACGCGTTCTCGTCACAAGTGAAGGGGCTTTCAGCTATCTGGCGAAGGATCTGGGCATGAGGGAACTTTACCTCTGGCCGATCAATGCCGACCAGCAGGGAACGCCGCAACAGGTGCGTAAGGTAATCGACCGTGTGCGGCAGGATAAGATCCCGGTTGTTTTCAGCGAAAGCACGGTCTCTGACAAGCCGGCCAGGCAGGTGGCTTCCGAAACGGGGGCCGTTTATGGCGGCGTTTTGTATGTCGATTCCTTAAGTGAGGCCGATGGCCCGGTGCCGACCTATATCGATTTGCTGAACGTGACAACCGGTACGATCGCTGACGGATTTAAAAAGGCGCTCGCGCAATGACAGACAAGGCTCCCTTTATCAAACTGGATCATGTCAGCGTCATTTATCCCAATGGCCTGTCCGCAATTGATGATATCAGTTTCACATTGCAGCCCGGTCGCATTTGCGGCCTTGTCGGCGTCAACGGCGCGGGAAAATCGACCCTGTTCAAGACCATGATGGGGTTTCTGCGCCCGACCCGCGGCACGGTGGAAATCATGGGCGGCCCGGTGCGCGATGCCCTGAAGCGGAGCCTGATCGCCTATGTGCCGCAGACCGAGGATGTGGACTGGAATTTCCCCGTGCTGGTGGAGGATGTCGTGATGATGGGGCGCTACGGCCATATGGGCCTGATGCGCCGCCCGTCGGCGGAAGACCGTCAGGCGGTTGAAGATGCCCTGCGCCGCGTGAATATGCTGGATTTCAGAAAGCGCCAGATCGGTGAACTGAGCGGCGGCCAGAAAAAGAGGATCTTTGTCGCACGCACGCTGGCACAGGGCGGCAAGATCCTGTTTCTGGACGAACCGTTCACCGGGATCGATGTTAAAACCGAAAACACCCTGACCCAGCTGTTCCGTGAACTGGCGGCGGAAGGGCGGCTGATTCTGGTATCCACCCATAATCTGGGCAGTGTGCCCAGTTTCTGTGACGACGTGATCCTGATCAATCGGAAACTGATCGCCACCGGCCCGGTCGATATCGCCTTCACGCAAGAAAACCTGACGGAAGCCTTCGGCGGGATGCTGCGTCATATCCATGTCGGCGGCGGCGATTTGCACGATGACGAAGACCGCCGCCTTGTCACGGTTCTGACCGATGATGAACGCCCGGTCGTTCTGTATGGCGAAGCCGGCGGCCAGAAAATCATGCAGCCCGCCAAGGACAAGACATGATCGACACGCTGCTTCAGCCATTTGCCTATGACTATATGATCAAGGCGATCTGGGTGTCGGCGCTGGTCGGCGGGACGTGCGGCTTCCTTTCCTGTTACCTCGTTCTGAAAGGCTGGTCGCTGATGGGCGACGCGCTGGCGCATTCGATTGTTCCCGGTGTTGCGCTTTCCTATCTTCTGGCGCTGCCCTATGCTGTGGGGGCTTTCTTTTCCGGGATTCTGGCGGCGCTGGGCATGGCGCTGGTGCGGCAAAAAACAAAACTGCGCGAGGATGCCGTCATCGGCCTTGTCTTCACGACGTTCTTTGCCATCGGTCTGCTGCTGGTGTCGATCAACCCGACGGCGGTGAATATCCAGTCGATCATACTGGGGAATATACTGGCGATCCCGGATTCCGACGCGCGACAGGTTGTTTTTATTTCTGTCGTCTGCCTGTCGCTGCTGTCTGTGAAATGGAAGGACCTGATGGTGGTCTTCTTTGATGAGGCGCATGCCCGCACGATTGGTCTGCCTGTGCTGGCGCTGAAGCTGACGTTCTTCACCCTGCTGAGCGCGGCAACGGTCGCAGCACTGCAAACGGTCGGGGCGTGTCTTGTCATCGCCATGGTCGTGACGCCGGGGGCTACGGCTTACCTGCTGACGGATCGATTTGGCCGCATGATTGTTCTGGCGGTCACGATGGGCATTGCGACCAGTGCCGCCGGGGCCTATGCCAGCTATTTTATGGATGCCTCGACCGGGGGCCTGATCGTCCTGCTGCAAACGGCGCTGTTCCTGCTGGCCTTCCTGTGCGCGCCCCGTCATGGCCTGATAGCGGCCCGTCGTCGGCAAGCGGGTGGCGGGGGGCGTGCATAAATGGACATGCTCTATACGTTTCTGATCGAGCCGCTTTCCTATGATTTCATGCAGCGCGCCTTGCTGATGTCGGTGATGATTGGCGTCGTGTGCGCCATGTTTTCCTGTTTCCTGATCCTCAAGGGCTGGTCGCTGATGGGCGACGCTGTTTCCCATGCGGTCCTTCCCGGGCTGGCGCTGGCCTATCTGGCGGGATTGCCGCTGGCTGTCGGGGCCTTCGTGGCCGGGTTGCTGTGCGCTGCCGCGACGGGGTTCCTGCGCAATCACAGCCGCGTGAAGGAAGATGCCGTCATGGGTATCGTGTTTTCCGGCATGTTCGCGCTGGGGCTGGTACTGCTGACGAGGATAGAGACAGATGTGCACCTGATGCATGTTCTGTTCGGCAATGTTCTGGGGATATCGCAGAACGATATGATCGAGGCGATCGCGATATCCGCGTTTGCGTTTCTGGCCATGATGATCTGGCGGCGCGATATCATGCTCTATTGCTTCGATCCCTCGCATGCCCGCGCCATCGGCCTGAATGTGCGCTTCATCCATTTCGGCCTGTTGATCCTGCTGGCGCTGACAATCGTGGCCGCTCTGAAAGCCGCCGGTGTCATTCTGGTGATTGCCATGCTGATCGCGCCGGGGGCGACAGCCTTCATGGTGACGCGGTCATTTGACCGGATGATGGCGGTGGCGGTGCTGGTATCGGTTGTCTCGTGCATAACCGGCACGGTTGCCAGCTATCATCTTGATACGGCAACGGCCCCCCTGATCGTTGTGATACAGGCTGGGTTATTTATTCTGGCCCTGATCAGGGGACGCCGCATATCATCGGTGTCTCCTGTGCCGTGAAACCGGCGCAGACCTATTCCGTCTTGGGCTTGCGCATATAGGTGCTGGGCAATTTTTCCCCGTCGGTGCGGTATTCATCCTTCGATATGATGCCGTCGCCGTCGCGGTCGAAATTGGCCTGATGCTGTTTCATATAGGCCTTGTATTCATCCTTCGTAACCTTACCATCACGATTCTTATCGGCGTTCTTGTAACGGTTCTTGATGCGGTTGGCCTGATTCTTGGCGGCGCCTTCCCCGTATTCCTTTTGGCTGCCGGACTGGAATTTCTCCAGTGATCCGCTGGTCTCGTCCTCCGTCAGGGTGCCGTCCTTGTTCAGGTCCATAGCTTTGAATTTCATATCAATGCCGCCCTCGAGTTCCTCGACCTGCAGCTTGCCATCTTTATTTTTATCGAATCGTTTCATATCGATTTCGCGCTGTTCGTATCTTTCTTGCTGATACTTCGTCACCTTTTTCGTTTCTTCTGCATGGGCCGTCGCGGCCAGCGACAGCAAGGACAGGCAGAGCAGGGTCATCGCGGATAGTTTCATGAAGGGCTCCTGAAAATTTTTGTCTATTTCTGAAAAATAAGAGTTCTGAACGCGAAGCTATAGAGTACAGCAACGGCGATCCGGGTCAAAACCGTTCGTGAAAAATCGATCCGTGATCACGTATAACATCATTGATCGGCAGCATGCCGGTCTCGAAGGCCGAAAGCGGCCACAAGCCCCCATCCGAGCATCAGAAGCAGGCCGCCGCACGGCGTGCCGAACGTCAGGACGGGCAGGTTCAGGAAAACAGAAAGATAAAGACTGCCGCTGAAGATGACAAGACCTGCCACAAAGGTCAGGCAGG
>JAMHVA010000123.1:0-2020 GCA_035904625.1 Alphaproteobacteria bacterium
CATGGATTCAACCATACCAGAAAAACAGTGAATAATCGTTAAATTGGTTGTAAATCAAGATGATCGGATCACCCAAAGGGGTGATGATCAGACGGCATTGAACGAGGTTGTCATGAATTCTTTACGGTTTGTTATCCTTTTCTGCCTGCTGGTTTTGAGCGCCTGCGGTTTCCGCCCGCTGTATGGCAACCACAGTCTGTCCACGACCGAAGCCGTTCGGGACGGCCTGAATGCGATTGAAATCATGAGCATCCCCGATCAGGCGGGTCAGTATCTGCGCAATGCGCTGATGGATCGTTTCTATTCCAAAGGGCGTCCGGGGGCGAATGCCCGTTACAAGCTGGATATTTCTCCGATCTCGGAAAGTCGTACCGATCTGGATGTGACCAAGACATCGGACACGACGCGGGCGCAGCTGCGACTGGCCACCAGTCTGGTGCTGAAGGATGCGGAAGGCACGGTTTTGCTGGAGCGCGACCTGATGGCGATTACCAGTTATAACGTCCTGCAGAGCCAGTTTACGACCCGGGTTGCGGAAGAAACCGCCCGCCGCAATGCGCTGGACGATCTCGCCCGCCAGATCGAGATGCAGATGCTGCTCTACTTCAATCGCTGAAGTTTATTTGACATAATTTCAATAAATCTTTATCGTATCCTTGCCGGTACGGGTGTGCCGTATGACCTGAACGGGTCGGAACGGCACAATATTTTCCGCAGGGCACAAAATTGTTGACTTAGCAGGGTAATACAGGTTACGAAAAGAACATGACACAAGGACACACCTTCATTTCGATGATTATTATTACCGCCGGCAGGGCTTAACTCCCTGCCCTCTAGGCGGATGTGGCGTCTTGTTTCTTTCCTGCGCATCCCGACATACCCGATTTTAGCTACGACCTGCGGTATCAAGGAAACGCGTATTATGAAATTTACAGTCCGAACACTCTTCAACCCTGCTGCTTTCGGCCTCGAAGGCTCCCATTATGCTGTGGTGGCGGATCTTCCTGCTGATCTGGCAGGCAAGAAGGCCGGTCCTCACGTTGTGGATGTCTTGCCTGCCAGTGAATATAAAAGCGCGCAGGATATAAAAGAGGAATTTGAAGACTGTGCCCGATTGATGCCCTACACGGTGGATGAATTGGGGGTTCAGGTTCAGTTTCTGACCCGCACGCAGAACGGCCATGTGAAGGAGCAGTGCAAGGGTTACTTCCCGCACAAGGCGCAGACAGGTGCCACGCCTCTTGATACGTATCTTGAATATATGAGCTTCCGGGCGCGGGTGGGATTATGGGCTGAATCCCGCAATCGCGTCGTGCTTTCAGCGGAAGATCAGGCCCGCGTCCTGTCCGGGGACAAGCCTTCACCGGGTCAGCCGGATTCTTCTGTACGCATCAAGCTTCCCGCCGGACTTTTCTTGACGCAGAAACTCTCTGTCGTATGATGCGGGCATGAAGCTCGCATTCCGGCAGATCGAGCCTTTCGTCAAGCAACCTGACGTAAAGGCCCGCGTGATTTTGATCTATGGTCCTGAACCGGGCCTGATGAAAGAGCGCAGCGCCATCATCGGCAGGACCGTCGTCGCCGACCTGAATGATCCTTTCAATGCCGTGACATTAAGTGCCGATGCGTTGATTGCCGACCCTGCCCGCCTGATGGATGAAGCCGCCGCAATGTCGATGATGGGCGGGGCGCGTCTGATCCGCATCGAGGATGCGGGCGATACGCTTTCCCCCCTTCTGAAAGAGTATTTGCAAAACCCCAGCGCGCAGAATCTTGTGGTTGTCGAAGCTGGTGAACTGGGTACGAAATCTCCCTTACGCGCGCTGATCGAAAAAGCCGATAACGCCGCGGCTGTCCCCTGCTATGTCGAGGATGAACGCGATCTTGCCAGCCTGATCCGCGATACGCTGAAAGCTGCCGGTCTTGGCATCGATATGGATGCGCAGGGTGTGCTGGCGGCGGCACTGGTCGGTGACCGTCTGCGTGCGCGTAACGAACTTGAAAAAGTCATCACCTATAA
>JAMHVA010000124.1:0-3078 GCA_035904625.1 Alphaproteobacteria bacterium
GTCAAAGCCTTCGGTCAGCACCGCACAGTTGGAGACGACCTGAATTCCCCCGGACTGCCAGTCGCGGATAATCTGCTGACGCAGCGGCAACGGGGTTGCGCCGTCCAAATGAGCGGCGCTGACCCCGGCATCCCGGAACCGACTGACGATGTGCTGGCTGTGGTCAATCCCGGATGCAAAGACAATCGTTTTCTGATTTGCTGCCAGCCGTTGCCAGTTGGTGAGCAGTTCGCCGGTCAGTTCCGCCGTATCCATCGCGGTCTGTAACTGGCCTTCGTGGTAGTCGCCGCCGCTCTTTTTGACCCGGCTCAAATCCGGGCCCCCGCTGGGGGCACCGTAGCACTCCGGGGCAATGAGATAGCCCTCGGCAATGAGTTCAGGAATGGTGGAAACCACCACCATGTCCTCAAACAGATCGGCCAGCCCCTTGCCGTCGAGGCGTTCCGGGGTGGCGGTCAAGCCGATGATTTTGGCGGCGGGATAATTGGCTAGCAGGTTCAGGTAGCTTTTCGCCATTGCCCGGTGACAGTTATGTGTTAGGATTCCGTTTGCAAAGAAACAATGTGTCTCTGCAACCGTTATGTCATAAACGGATTCTTTTTGTGGTAGACGCCGCACATGCGCGACTTGATGCCAGCTTGTATTGCATACACTCTGGGATATATTGCTCGATGATTGGCAGGATTTTTCGTTGAGTGTTTGCAGACAGATAGATCCAGAAATATCCGCGCTTTCCTGTGCGGATACTTGCCGCACCATATCTATCCCTAAACCACTGGCAAATAATTTTGTTCTCTGCCAATGAGTATCCTTCAGTATGCAGATAGAAGCCGCGCCCGCAGCTTGCACCGTCATCGCAGAACCACCAAGCCAAGCCGATTTCTCCAATCTGCTCAAGCCATTTTCTACTAACAGTTTTCTTGCCATCCTTGACGCATAACTGATAAATCTCCGCAAGATCAGGAATACACCTTGTCGCTCCTGCGATAGTAATTGCCCCAAATCCTTTGTTTTCCCTTCTTGTGGATTTCCCGCCCAGTCTTTTAAGGAAGTCTGCTTTGTGCTCTGCCCATGCGGCTTGGGGACCGCCGTGGTTAAAACAGACGCGAGGCGCTCCGCTTGTTTTGTGCGGATAAAGGATGCTTGAGTCTCCAAGAAGTGTTCCAAGAATTGCTTTGCGCTCTGTATCGTCAATCTTGGTGTGCCACGATAGAGACCTGCTGCCATGCCCTTGCACGTATTTGTAGTAAGCGCGGCTTCCTTTGTGTCTGATGAACTGGTCAAGCGTATTGCAGGATTTCGGGCGCGTTTTTTCCCCGCACCCGCACCCGCAAAGAGGAGCGCCAGCTTTGACTTCATCGAAAACCACTGCCCATTGATCTCTTGTTCTTGCGCCGGACTTTCTTTGGTGACCTGGAACGAAAACCTGCTGCCGTCCCCACTTGTTTTTTTGCAGAATGGTTCCGCACCCGCATTTGCAAGTAACAACTGGCTTGACGGCATTATGTCCTTCGCTTTCGTCCATCCTTCCTTGGTCATCAATAAATGGTTTTCCGTGCATCGTATCGTTTCACCCGTTTCGACCGCGATCTCTAGCACATCCTTTTCGCCGCTCATCCAGACATCTGTGATTTCTGAATAGATCACATTGCCATTATTATAGCTCATCGCACGAATACCTATCCTTATATCTTTGATTGGTATCGCGCCTTTATCGGTCAAAATTAAAGAATCTCCTGTGATGCACTCATCAATCATCACCAGGTCTGCGGGCGGCAACTCACGGCGGATCAACGTCTGTATACTGGCGACCTGCACCGGCGCATGAGGAGCGCGGGACTTGCTGTGCCCAGCCAGAATCACGCCATGATGCGGTACCCCGGCCTCATCCAACTTGGCCGCGCACTGATCGATCAGCTCCCGGCGATGCGCCAGGAACAGCACCCGGCGCTGCTTTTCAACGGCCAACCTAATGATCTGGCAGCCCAGAATGGTTTTTCCGGCTCCGGTTGGGGCGTTAATCAGCACTGACCGCACTCGCGCCATACGGCGGCGGGTTTCTGCGATGGCGTCAATCTGATACGGGCGCAGGGAGAGCGCGGGCGCAACTTGGGCGGGGGTATTCATGGTGCGGCTCCTAACTGATTTTGGAAACCGCCGCCTACTGCTGTCAAGCAGGGAGCGACGGGGTACGTGAGGTTGACAGACCGGCCAGTTAGGACGCCGGCAAGCCCGAAGGCTTCCCCACGTAGCCCGTCATTGGGATGATTCAACCGGGCATAAAAAAAGCACCGGTATGGCGCTACGCGCCTAACGTGCATCGGGCTGTCAACCCCGGTCCCTGCTGTTGCAAGGACGCCGCAACCATACGCCCCGGCGGTCATTTTTTCAACCCCTTTTGCCCGCTTTCATCCTCATCCCGGATCGCCGCCTTCACAAAATCCGCCCAGATACTGATCCGTTTGGCGCGGTCCTTGTCGGGCGCGTTGGGGATGCGCTTGGCTGCCGCAAAGGCGCGGCGGAAGAGGGATGGGGTTTTCATGCGACTTTCCGCCCATAATGATTATTGACGCTTGACGCAACCGCACTGTAATCAATCCCTTGACTATGACAGTTCAGCCATACCAAAAAAGCGGTTGGGCTGAATGCAGTCATAGGAACCATGCTCTCAGTAAAATCATTCCCGTTTACAACCACCTCAAAAACACAATCTTTCCCTGCAATCCTGCACAGCAAATGAACTTCTGTTTTTGGTTTCCTGCCTCTTTTACCGTACTGTCCATGCCAGTCAGGGCCAGCAACATCAACCAGCAATGGACGGCCACCAATTAACAACTTGAAATCGTGATTGCATGGGCGATCCCATGCGCCATAATTATCGGGTTGCTGGTAGAGTGTTGGATATTTTTCCTTAAACCACTCTGAAACATGGTTCTCAAGCACCAACCCTGACGATCTGGCCCTATTAAGGAGTTCAGTGTTTCGTAACGATGGATTATTGATAACCATATATTTCGACCGCATTAAAGATTCAAACGCGCCAGAAGCGCCAGCCTGGGCGCTACCTTGGATCGTTAT
>JAMHVA010000125.1:0-3307 GCA_035904625.1 Alphaproteobacteria bacterium
GATCGTCCTTGGTCAGGCCTTCAAGTTTTTTGAAAATTTTCTGGCATGCCTGCTCGCCCGCATCGTCAGGGACAGGATGTGCGGCTTCCAGAACCTGAATGCGGTTTGTCGGCTTGCCGTAGTCATAGCGTGTGACAACCAGCCCCTCGATCCGGTCATTCGGCCAGTGATCTTCAACGGCTTTGGCCATCGCGGCAGCGGCTTTCCCGGCACCGATGACGATTGTGCGTCCCTTGGGTGGCGCAGGCAAATGCGGGGGCACGGTCAAAAGCGGGTCAGCTGCCGATAATCCGACAAGGAACAGATCGTTCAGGAACTCGGCGGGCTGAACCGCGTATTTTTTCTCAACACTAGAGGGTTTCGACATTACCGCACACGCTGATCGGCTGACCGGTGATGTTGATGCCAACGGGCGAACACAGATACAGCGCCATGTTGGCGACGTCCTGCATCGTGACCATGCGGCGCAGCGAAATCTTGTCCAGATATTGCTGTTCCATTTCGTCATAGCTGACAGCGAGCGCTTGGGCACGGGCGGTGATCACCTTGCTCATGCGCGGGCCTTCAACGATGCCGGGCAGAATGGCATTGACACGAATGCCTTCGGGCCCCAGTTCTTGTGCCATGCTCTTCATGAAGCCGATGATGGCCCATTTGGTCGCGGCGTAAGGGGTGCGGAACGCATAACCCAATCGACCGGCTACGGATGAAATGCAGATCATCGAAGCGTCTTTTGACTCACGCAGCAACGGTACGCCGAAATGGGCGCAGTAATACTGGCCGTTCAGGTTGACGTTGATGGTCTGGCGCCATTCTTCCGGTGTGACCTTATCAACAGCGCCCGTGGGGCCTGCGATACCGGCATTATTGACCAGTACATCGAGGCCGCCCAGAACCTTCTTCACGTCGGCGAACATGACTTCGACTTGTTTCTCGTTTGAAACATCGCACAGCGAGACACCCCATTGCGGGCGTTCGCGTTTGCATGAATCGACGGCATCTTGCGAGGCGTCGCAAACATAAATCTTTGCACCGGCTTCATAGAAAGCATCGGCAATCGCACGGCCAATCCCTGCACAACCGGCAGAGATGAAAACACGCAAGCCCGGCTTGATACCGAATGTCTGATGATTGTCGTTCATATTACGCGGCTTTCTTTGTCATGGAGGCAAGGTTGATTTTAGTCTTGCCTTTGAGTTGCAGGATTTCACGCGCTTCGTCCGGTGTCGCGATCTCGAGCGAGAGTCCTTCCAGAACTTCACGCACTTTCAGAACCTGCTCGGCGCTGGATTTTGCTAGTTCACCGGGGCCGATCCACAGAGAGTCTTCAAGGCCGACACGGACGTTCGCGCCCATCGCGGCACCCATCGCGGCCAGCTTGATCTGGTGTGCGCCTGTGCCCAAGATCGACCAGTGATAATTGTCACCGAACAGGCGGTCAGCCGTACGGCGCATATGCATCAGGTCTTCCGGGTGGCTGCCGATGCCGCCGAAGATGCCGAAGACGGACTGGATGAACAGCGGGCCTTTGGCCAGGCCCATATCGACGAAATGTTTCAGGTTATAGAGGTGGCCGATGTCATAGCATTCAAATTCGAAGCGCGTGCCGTTCTCGTTACCCATACGGAGCAGGGCTTCGATATCTTCGAATGTATTGCGGAAGATGATCGCCTTGTTGCTGAGGTGCGTGCGTTCCCAGTCGTGCTTGATGTCATTCTCGTAACGGTTCAGCATCGGGAACAGGCCGAAATTGATCGTGCCCATGTTCAGCGATGCGACTTCGGGCTTGAACGTGGCGGCGGGGCGCATGCGTTCTTCCACGGTCATCTGCGGTGCGCCGCCGGTGGTGATGTTGATCACGGCATCCGTTGCTTCATAAATTTGCGGCAGGAATTGCTTGAACACTTCCGGGTCTTGTGTCGGGCGGCCATCAATCGGGTCGCGGGCATGCAGGTGCAGGACAGCGGCACCCGCTTCAGCGGCGGCAATCGCGGCTTCGGCGATTTCATCCGGCGTCACCGGCAGATATTTCGACATGGAAGGGGTGTGGATCGCACCTGTCACGGCGCACGTAATAATGACTTTGCGGGCTTTGGCCATCTCTTCAGAAGCTCCTTGGCTTTTATATGTTCGTGAAACCTGAAGGGGACTCTTCCATAATGCCTGCCTGCCTGCAAGACTGAATAATCGCGGAAAACCCCGGTTTTCCCGGGCTTTTGCATTGCTCTGCCGCAAAAAACTTGACAGCGGCACCCTAAATGAAGCATGGTCTGGCGCTATCGAAAATAGCGATGTGTGCAGCGAATCTGTTCCTAATTTCAGATAAATCAATAACTTGCTAGCTCCCGAGCCCCTCGGGAACAGCCCTGAAGCTCAGGAATCGCCTACACAGACTTATTTATATGTAAACACTTCCCAGTATGAGGCTAATAATGAGTGTGACCAAAGTTCTCGCCGGTTCCAAAATTGCCATTCTCGTCGCTAACGGTTTCACAGAGCAGGACAAGACAGAAGCGCAGCGCGCCCTGATCGAAGCCGGTGCCGTGACAAAGCTGGTCAGCCCTGATGCGGGTCTGGTGAATGGCTGGAGCGGAGCAACATGGGGTCACCATTATGCGGTTGATGCGGCGTTGAGCACGGCTCTGAGCGCCGATTACGACATGCTCGTGATCCCCGGTGGCCAGCGCAGCCTTGATAAGCTGAAGCTGACAGCGCACACCAAACGCTTCATTAACGGTTTTATGGCTGCGGAAAAACCCGTCGTTGTTTACGGCGATGCGCTGCATATCATGATCACAACCGATAACATCCGTGACCGTACGGTGGCTGGTCCGGCTATTATGAACGATGTCGTTGTTCAGGCGGGCGGTCACTGGGCGGAAACGCCGGTGCATACCGAGAACAACCTGACGACAGGTTCCACGGATGAGGATAACCGCAAAGCCCTCGTCACGGCGATGGTGGATTTCTTTGCCGGTTATGCAACAATGCGCCGTGAGAAGAACGCAGCTGTTGCTGCCTGATACAGGGTCCGTTTGAAAGATGCGCGCAGAAATCCAGGCAGTGGTGGACGATATATCATCGGCACTCGCCCTGCTGAGGAGGCATCTTTGACTGGGATGTCGCTCTCAGCCGCTTCGAAGAAGTAAACGCCCTGTGCGAAGATCCCGGCATCTGGTCGGATCAGGAAAAAGCCCAAGCCCTTATGCGCGAACGTACACGCCTCGAACAGATGATCGGGGCCGTGCGCGAGATTGAGTCCGGCGCGAAGGATAACGCCGAACTGGTCGAGATGGGCGAGGAAGAG
>JAMHVA010000126.1:0-1794 GCA_035904625.1 Alphaproteobacteria bacterium
GAAAGCTGCTGAACCGTCAGGTATTACCAATATCGATCCTGCGGAATGGAGAAAGAAGTGGCAGGCTGGTGCAGCCGAGGCCGAAATTGCCGGTCAGGGCAAGCCGGGGACCAATCCGTTTGCCGGGAAGACGCTGCAAGGCGGCGAGAGTACCTTTATCAAGGGGCCGGCCTTGCTGTCGGACCCCGCACCCGTCACGATTCAAGGCCCCGCACGTTTGTCCGAACCGATGGGCTTGATGATGCCGGTACAGTGGGGCCAACGCTTCGATTTTGAGAACGCGACGATCCAGCCGACATTCGTGACAGCCAGCGCCCATTCCGGCCCGCAATCGCTGGAAGTCATGGCACGGACGCCGAAGCAGGACGGTCCCGCGGCGGATGCCGATGCGACAGCCCGCATGACCCAGCGCAACCAGTTTGGGCTCAACTAGCGCGTTAGCCTGAAGCTTTCGATTTTCCTGCAATATCTCTGCCGCGAAAGTGGGGTGCCCCTTGCGGGCTGTTTCGCATACCCCTGTGCGGAACTTGATATTTTCCCGAGAATGTCCTACATATCTGGCACTCACAGGCTTTGAGTGCTAACAAAAACTCTTTGTCTGGTTATTTTGTTAATTATATCAACCCTTTAAGGAGGATTTGATGACTGTAAAATTCCGTCCCCTGCATGACCGCGTCATGCTTCAGCGTGAAGAGCCTGAAACAAAAACAGCCAGCGGTATCATTATCCCTGACTCCGCGACCGAAAAGCCGATGAAAGGCAAAGTGGTTGCTGTGGGTTCCGGCCTGCGCGATGAAACCGGCAAGCTGATCCCGCTGGACGTAAAAGCCGGTGATGTTGTCCTGTTCTCTAAATGGTCAGGCACCGAAATCACGATGGACGGCGAAGAATACCTCGTCATGAAAGAAAGCGACATTATGGGCGTTCTCGCCGCTTAATGAATACCAACCCATTCAAGGAGAATTGAAATGGCTGCAAAAGACGTAAAATTCCGCGGCGAAGCCCGTGAAAAGATGCTGCGTGGCGTGAACATCCTCGCTGACGCTGTCAAAGTAACACTGGGTCCGAAAGGCCGCCTGGTGGTTCTGGAACGCTCCTTTGGCGCACCGCAAGTGACCAAGGACGGCGTGACCGTTGCCAAACAAATCGAACTGAAAGACCGCCATGAAAACCTCGGCGCGCAACTGGTTCGTGAAGTCGCCAGCAAGCAAAACGACATTGCGGGTGACGGCACGACAACAGCCACCGTTCTGGCGCAAGCGATCATTCGCGAAGGCGTGAAAGCAGTTGCTGCCGGTATGAACCCGATGGACCTGAAACGCGGTATCGACAAAGCGGTCGGTGTTGTCGTGGAAGACCTGAAAAAACGCACCAAGCCGGTGAAGGACAACAGCGAGATCGAACAGATCGGCCTGATTTCCGCCAACGGCGATGCCGATATCGCGCAGAAAATTGCCGAAGCGATGAAAGTCGTCGGTAAAGAAGGCGTGATCACGGTTGAAGAAGCAAAATCGCTGGAAACGGAACTGGAAACCGTTGAGGGCATGCAGTTCGACCGCGGTTACCTGTCGCCGTACTTCATCACCAATCCGGACAAAATGGTATGCGAGCTGGAAAGCCCGTACATCCTGCTGTCGGTACAGAAAATCTCCAACCTGCAATCCATGCTCCCCGTGTTGGAAGCTGTGGTTCAGTCCGGTCGCCCGCTGCTGATTGTCGCTGAAGACTTCGAAGGCGACGCGCTGGCAACTCTGGTTGTCTACAAACTGCGCGGCGGCCTGAAAGTCGCTGCGG
>JAMHVA010000127.1:0-2822 GCA_035904625.1 Alphaproteobacteria bacterium
GGACTGGAAGAAATCCAACCGGGGCCGCCGTCTGGATCATATCTGGATGACGAAGCCGCTGGTTCCTCACCTTAAAGGCCACAATATTATGGCGAAATATCGTGATGCCGAGCAGCCCAGCGATCATGTGCCAGTGATTGTGGATGTTGATTTATAGCATTCCCGTTTGATGTTCCGGCCCTTGCCAGCGATGGGGGCAGCGTCTAGATTCAAATCTGATCATATTGCCGGGGGTGATTGTGGCGCCTGTTTCCATTCTGTTTCTGATTATATTCCTCGAAGGTTATGTCGTTCTCTCGACCGAGCTTCTGGCTATTCGCCTGATGATTCCATTCGCGGGCAGCGGCGCCGATATCGTGTCGGTTGTGATCGCGGCTGTGTTGTTGCCACTGGCGCTGGGGTATTATCGTGGCGGGCATGTACGCCAGCGGCATATTTACGGCGAACGGTCGCGGTCGATCAGAAAGCGCCTGATCTCCAACCTTATAGTGTCATCAGCGATTCTGACGTTTGGATTGTCTTACGTTTTCCTTGACGGCAGCATGGATATCTTGCGCAATTTTGTCGGCATGCATAATCGCGTGCTCCTGACCGTTTTGTATGCCCTGCTGTTCCTGATCACGCCTGTTTATCTGCTGGGCCAGACTATTCCGCTGATCAGTCATTATTTTCCGCGTTCGCAGCTGCCGGTCGCGGCGGGAAAGATTTTGTTTTTCTCGACGCTGGGTTCATTTGCGGGTGCATTGTTCAGCACACTGGTGCTGATGCCGTTCTTCGGTGTCCATATCGCCGTGATCGTCACGATCGGCTGCCTGATGGCCCTGACCATCATTTTACAACGCCGCAAGGTTTCGTTTGTGTCGCTGGGGGCTGTGGCCATATTTCTGCTGGCCCTGTGGCTGAACAGCCCGCAATCGATGAGTAATGCCGGTATTCTCAGTAACAACCAGTACAATACCTTGCAGGTGGTCGATTACGACCTGAATAACATGCGTGTGATGATGGTCAATAAATCATATGCCTCGGTCGTTTATCAGGACCGGCGCGATACGAATGTGATCTATAATGCCATGATCGAGAAAAATTTCATCGGAACGGCGGCAATACAGGAGCGCCCCCTGTCGATTCTGGTACTGGGCGCGGGCGGATTTGCCATCGGACGCAAGGATCAGGTCAACCATTATACGTTCGTTGATCTGGACAAGAACCTCAAGCAGGTTGCGGAAGAATATTTCCTGAAGGAAAAGCTGGGCGAGAATAAAACTTTCGTGCCGATGGAGGCGCGGGCCTTTCTGTTGCAATCCCGGGATAAATATGACCTGATTGTCATCGATCTGTTCCGGGATTACGTCACGATGCCGGACGATATCATGGTGCATGAATTTTTCAGGGCTGTGAAAGACCACCTGAAAGAAGATGGCGTGATGGCCGCTAATTTTGTGGTGTCGCCGTTCTTGCAGGATGAGTATTCCAAGAATGTCGATGCAACGATCCGGTCGGTGTTTCCGTACCTCAATCGTGAGGTCACAGGATCATATAATCCATGGAACAAAGGGCAGATGACGATCAATGTCCTTTATTCGGCGCAGAACGGTCCCGGTCACCGGGCTGTTGTATATACGGATAATAAAAATCCCGCTATCTATGACCGCGCCAGCACAACCCGCGATGCGCGCTAAAAAATATCCGCCGAATGCGGAGAAGACCGCCCTGTGAGAGGCGGTCTTTTCGTATTTATTTATGCCGTGGCTTCCCGGCGACGGGCATTCAGGACAAAAAGCCCAAGGCCCAGTCCGCCAATCGTCAGAATGAACAGGCCCAGACCCTGAAGGGCGGTTTGTATGCCCCATATGTCTGCCACCCACCCGAGCGTCGGACCGATCGGGATAAAGGCCAGACTGACCATCAGGCTGGCGGTCGACAGGATCGTTGCGCGCCGTTCAGATGATACCCGCATGTTGATGGCGGATTGCACCCGGGGCCAGCCGAAGCCCCACATCACCGAACCGACCAGCAGCAGCGGCACGACGCTCACGCTCTTGACCATACCGGCGATCAGGCAGGCGCTGACAATCGTGATCAGCATGAACAGGAACATCGTACGGTTACGTACATGGCCATCCAGTATATGGCCCAGATGGCCGCCGATGCCGCCCAGAAGGAAACCCGTCGCGGTGAAGATGCCGTACCAGATCTCGGGCAGGGCCAGCAATTCATAGTAAGGCTGCTGAACCCACAACATGATCTTGGTCGCGGTGAAAATCACCGTCGAGAACAGGATGATCCCGGCGATTTCCTTATGGCCATGCAGGGCGAACTTCATCGTATCCAGCATGTCGGCCACCGGGTGTTTCTCGGCTTTCCTGTAATCGCGCACAGGTTCGATCATCAGCAGGGCGCAGACCATCCCTGTCGCCTGCCCGAACACGGTCAGTGCGACGGGCAGGAAATGATCGATCTGATACAGCAACCCGCCTGCAACGCTGGCAAACGCCAGCGCATACATGCTGGTACCGTGACGTAAACCTTCCAGTTTTCGATAGTCGTTCTGGCGTCCGTCCTGCAGCAGCGAATCGTATAACATCGCGCTGTTGGTGCCAGAAATCAGGCTGACCCCGATACCCGTGAATATTTCACTGATAGCGGCTTCCATGAAGTTGTCCGCGAAAAGCAGCTGCGCGAAACCCATGGATGTGAAGGCGAGGCCTGCCGCCAGCGTGCGTTTACGGCTCCAGATATCGGACAGCCATCCGGAAGGAATTTCCATCAGGATAACCGTGGCGCAGAATATCGCCTCGATGATCATGAAGTCCTTGAAGGTC
>JAMHVA010000128.1:0-1670 GCA_035904625.1 Alphaproteobacteria bacterium
GCCCGACCATGCCGGTCGCGCCGAAGACAATGACTTTCATCGACGCTCCCGTCACGTTGTCTCTTATGCAGTCCTGAATCGCCTGATGCCGAGCACGATCAGGAAGATGAAGAACAGAAGCACAATGCCCTGTGTGATGGCGAACGGCGGCTCGGCGCCCGTCGGCGCATAAACATTCAGCAAGGCGACCTTCTGGAACGACTGCGCGATCAGCACAAACACATTAAACCAGAGCGCCAGCATCGCCGTCACGATATAGACCGCCCGCCAGATGCCGGACAACGCCTTGCCGTAAAGCGCGTAGACCGCAATCGCCAGCAGCACCAGCGAGATGATCGCGACGATATGCGACGGCAACAGCTTGGTGAAGGGAAACAGAAAACCGGTGGCGCTGGTGAGGATCGTCAGGATCAAAAACCATAACGTCCAGCCGGGAAGCCTGTTCGACGCGAGCAGCCCGCCTGCGACCACAAAGCCGAGCCCGATGGCAATCATGCTGATGATGAGATGCAGAACCGTGAAACCCGCTAAAGACATGCCTAAAATCATGATGCACCCCTTTTTAAAATTAACCCAACGCTACGTCATGTCTGCGACGGTTCAATAGACCTTCCGTTTCCGCACGCTGCATCGCTACAGATTTTCCCGGAAACGCCCGCACTGTTCAGCGATTGAGAAAATCCACCAGCTTCGGAATCACCTGGCCCGGCGCCTCCTCCATGAGCCAATGGCCCGAGCCCTTGATGACGACGCCCTCGACATTTGTCGCGACCAGCTTGCCCTGCTCGATCAGGAAATTCCCGCCCGCCTTTTCGCCGGACAAGACAAGCATCGGCATCGGCAAACTGGTCTTGGCCAGACCTGCGAAATCATCGGCGTCCTTTTCGAACGCGCGGAAGACTTCCATCCCTGCCTTGATGTGGCCCGGCCGGGCATAGGCCTTGGCATAAAATTTCCGATCACGTTGCGGAATGGATTTTGCCGGATTGGCCGCGAAGTCATTCCAGAAATG
Organism: Alphaproteobacteria bacterium; assembly: GCA_035904625.1. GTDB lineage: Bacteria > Pseudomonadota > Alphaproteobacteria > Micavibrionales > Micavibrionaceae > Micavibrio_C. The sequence continues at coordinate 1,013 of JAMHVA010000128.1, forward strand.
CTCGAGATAGATTCGCTCGCGCCCCTCAACCAGCGCCAACGGCGTCTTGCCGTAGAAATGAAAATGCCACAGGTCGCGCAGCAACCAGACGTCCTTCCAGTTGCCCACGCCGGGCAGGAAAGCATCCATGAGGACGATGCGATCCACCTCAGCCGGATACTGCGCCGCATAGGCGTAGGCCACCATCAGACCGATGTCGTGACCGACGATCTTGACTTTGCTGTAGCCGAGACTTTTCACCAGCGCATGGATGTCCTGAGCCATTTCCTTCTTGGTGTAGCCCTTTTCCGGCGCATCTGAGCCGCCGAAGCCCCGCAGGTCCGGCGCGATCACGGTGTGAGCGTTCATCAGTCCTGGGAATAGCGGCCGCCACATGCGGCTGGTTTGCCCAAACCCGTGCAGCAGCACGACGGGATCGCCCTTGCCTCCAATCAGATAGTTCAACTCCACTCCGTTGACCGTCGCGGAGCGGCTCTGCACCGATTGGGCAAATGCGCCCGATGACACAACGAAAACCGCTATCGCTGCGATGCAGGCGAGGACCGCATCACCAATTCCCCATCGAAAAAAGCGCATGCTGAAATTCCTGTCAGAATAGAGACGAAGCCTAACAATACCCGGGTGGCGGGCAAGTCCAGAAAACCGGCAAGCGTAGTTT
>JAMHVA010000129.1:0-2362 GCA_035904625.1 Alphaproteobacteria bacterium
CTTCATGGGCGATCTGGTCGCAGCTCATTCCCAGATCCGATGTTTTTTCATCGACGACCTTGGGTGACTTGGCCATCGACGGCGAAGCCAGTGCCAGGCAGGCAATGCCAGCAAGGAGAGGGAGTGTGCGCGAGGAGTATTTTGTCATTATGGGTTTATCATAATCGACCGGCGCGCGCGGGCAAGCCTGATTCAGCAAGAATCGACGTTTGTTATCAGGTTTTTCCGGATAAAATTACGTAAATGTTGGCTTGACCTTATCTTTCAGATAGATAGAAACTTCTAAAGCAGGATTATATTAATCGCTGCCCACGTATAATAAATGAATGATTATGTCTGATTGCCCGATTGTAAACCCTTGTGCTGAATACGAGAACCCGAAGCGTCGTGCGATTCTGGAGGCGGCCGCACAGTTGTTTCTGGAGCGCGGCTTTACGGCCACCAGCATGGATGCGATTGCCGAAGCGGCACCGGTGTCCAAGCCGACGCTCTACAGCCACTTCAAGGACAAGAGTGATTTGTTCGGCGCGGTCGTTAGCGGGCGCTGCTGCTCGCTGATGTATTCGCTGCATCAGCATACAGAGGCAGATGAAGATATTGAAACGGCGCTGCGCGCCATCGCCGCCAGCCTGTACGATCTGATTTATGAACCGGATGCCATTCGTTTATTTCGTATCATCATCTCCGAACTCAAGCAGTTTCCAACGCTTGGTAAGACGTTATATAGCGAAGGTCCGACAAAGGCGCTGGAACTGTTGTCGAACTATCTTGATATGCAGAACGGCAAAGGTGTCCTTCATATTGATGATCCCGACACAGCGGCACGCATGTTCGTCAGCATGCTGAAAGGCGATCATCACATGCAGTTTCTTTTGGGTGTACGCGAGAGTGTTCTGCCGGAAGAGCGCGAAAAGATTATCGGCGCAACCGTATCGCTGTTCATGGCCGGATACTGCGCCTGCGGTAAAGAATAGATTTCGTCAAATATTCAATACAATTTGGTGCGGCGCACATGCTGATTATGCATTAATAATCAGCGGAAATTCATGTGCTTTGCAGCAAAAATGCAGCTCTTATGACCACAGTCTCTTCCTCATGCACCGCACACAGTGCTACGAATCGTGGCAGATAAAACCAATAAGAGGAGACGCATCATGACTCTTGAAATCGAAGATATCACTGACAGCCTGGCCAATCGTCGTTCAGACATGCGCTTTCGCCCGCATGCGGATTATGACGGACATGAACGCGTCATTTATGCTGAAGATAAAGATATTGGTTTCCGCGCATTCATCGCCGTTCATAACACAGCACGCGGTCCTGCGCTGGGGGGATGCCGTTACTGGTCACGATATGCCAGCGATGAAGAAGCGATTTCGGATGTGCTGCGTCTGTCCCGCGGTATGACATACAAGAATTCCGTTGCGGGGCTGCCGATTGGTGGCGGCAAGTCGGTGATCATCGGCAAGCCGGGCACGCGTCAGCCGTCTGCTGAAGTCATGCAGGCGCTGGGCAAGGCTGTCAATTCACTGGGTGGCATGTATGTGACAGCCGAAGATGTCGGCACCAGTGTCCAGCATATCCTGATCGCGCGCGGCTGCACGCCGTATGTTGCCGGTGTGCCGCTGATGGCGCTCTGCGAAGAAAATATTCCGGCGGGTCTGACGACAGCCGATATTCCGAACGCCGATCCATCGCCCTACACCGCGTATGGCACATACGTGGCCATCAAATCAGCGGTTCGTCACCGCATGAATGTGGATAGCCTGAAAGGTCTGGCCATCACTGTAAAGGGCTATGGTCACGTCGCGCAGGTGCTGTGCCGCTATCTGGCCGATGAAGGCGCAAAGCTGACCGTCAGCGATATCACCGAACAGGCACGCCGCCAGATCGTCGAGGATCTGGGTGCCGATGCGCTGCTGGCCGAGGGACGTGAAATCATGTCGGTGAAAGCCGATGTGTATGTTCCCTGTGCTCTGGGTGGTGACATTCATGACGGTACCATCCCGCATCTGGTGCTGGCGGGGGTCAACGTCGTTGCCGGTTGTGCCAACAACCAGTTGAAGTCACCCCACCATGCCGATGAACTGCGTCGTGCGGGCATTCTCTATGCGCCGGATTATGTGGCGAATGCCGGGGGTGTGATCGCTGCCGGTACGCAGTACGCCTGGATGGTGAAGCCGCAGTCCGTGGCGTTCCCCACGCATCAGGTCACGATGGATCGTGTCGCCGGGATCGGTCAGACACTGGATGCCATCTTTGCCCGCGCCGATGCGGAAGGAAAGAATACGGCTGTCGTTGCCGATCAAATGGGCAGGGAAGGTTTTATGCCATCGATGGTCAAGGCGGCCTGATATCTGAC
>JAMHVA010000130.1:0-9874 GCA_035904625.1 Alphaproteobacteria bacterium
GTGGGCGGCACGATCCTGATGGCGCTGCAAGCCGCCGGGCGTTTGAGCCTGTTCATACTGGAATCGGTCAGCCATATTTTTCGCCCGCCGTTTTTCCCCAAGCTGGTCGTGCGCCAGTTCATGGATATCGGTTATTATTCCCTGCCGGTCGTCGGCATGACCGCGCTGTTCACCGGGATGGTGCTGGCGCTGCAAAGCTATACCGGCTTTGCCCGCTTCAACGCCGAATCTGCGATTGCCGGTGTCGTCGTGCTGTCGGTCACCCGCGAACTTGCCCCGGTTCTCGCCGGTCTGATGGTCGCAGGTCGCGTCGGCGCCTCCATCGCCGCAGAAATCGGCACCATGCGCGTGACGGAACAGATCGACGCGCTGGTCACACTTTCGGTCAATCCGTTCAAATATCTGATCGCGCCGCGTGTGATCGCCGGAACATTAATGCTGCCCGTACTGGTCCTGATTGGCGACGTCATCGGCGTCTATGGCGGTTATATCGTCAGCATTCACAAACTGGGCTTCAACCCCAGTTCTTACTTAAGCCAGACATGGGACATCCTTGAGAACATGGATGTGATTTCCGGCCTTGTGAAAGCAGGCGCGTTCGGCTTTATCGTATCGATGATGGGTTGCTATCACGGTTTCAATTCCCAGCGCGGCGCGCAGGGCGTGGGTGCGGCGACCACCAACGCGGTTGTGTCATCGTCGATCCTGATCCTGATTTTCAACTATATCCTGACGCAGGTTTTCTTCTCATGAGTAATGTGACACCGAAGCTTGAACTCAAAGGCGTCAAAAAATCTTTCGGCCCCAAAAAGGTGCTGCAGGGCATTGACCTTGCCGTCAGTCCCGGAAAATCTCTGGTGATTATCGGCGGTTCGGGCACGGGCAAATCCGTCATGCTGAAATGCGTGCTGGGACTGATCAAACCGGATGAAGGATCGATCCTGATCGACGGCAAGGAATCCATCGGCGTGTCGCAGGATGACCGCGACCAGCTGATGAAAAAATTCGGCATGCTGTTTCAGGGCGGCGCCCTGTTCGATTCGATGCGGATCTGGGAAAATGTCGCCTTTGGCCTGATTCAGGGCCGTGGCGCCGACCGCCGCACGGCATATGATGTCGCGATCGAGAAACTGCAATCCGTCGGGCTGGATGAATCGGTCGCTCATCTGTTCCCTGCCGAGCTCTCGGGCGGGATGCAAAAGCGCGTTTCTCTGGCCCGCGCCATCGCCAGCCATCCGGAAATTATCTTCTTTGACGAACCCACGACCGGCCTCGATCCGATCATGGCTGACGTTATCAATAATCTGATCGTCAAATGCGTGAAACAGCTGGGCGCCACCGCCCTGTCGATTACCCATGATCTGGCCAGCGCCCGCAAAATCGCCGACGAAGTCGCCATGATTTATCAGGGCAAGATCATCTGGCACGGCCCGGTCAGCCAGCTTGACCATTCCGGAAACGAATATGTCGACCAGTTCATCCATGGCCGCGCCGAAGGCCCGATTACGGACGATATCAAGGCCCGCGCATAATGTTGTGAGATGAAAAATTTTATTCGGATTCTCGGTTACACGCTCCTCGCTATATCTACAGTAGCATTCACAACTGTTGGAGGACTGGCCGTGTATACTGTCTCGTATTACACGCGAGATATTCCTGATCATAAAGCACTGAAAAATTTCTTCTTATCTGCCGAGGCAGAGCAGAGTTTTAGGCTTGTCGATAGCCTCTCCGATCAAGTGAAATTGGCGTTTATAGCTGCTGAAAATCCCGATTTTTATACGCGCAATACGCCTGATTTTCATGATGTTATCATCAGTTTGATCATTCCCAGCCACTATCCGAAGACTAATCCGACCATTACATACTATGTGGTGAGACAGGCATCATTTCAAAGCTATGATCATATCAATCCTATCGAACGTGGCGTTCGTGAAATTGCTTTATCCGTTCGTCTGGAAAAAGTCCTGTCGAAAGACCAAATACTGGCGCTTTATCTCAACCATGTTTACATGGGTCATGATTGCTACGGCATTAATGCCGCCGCCTCATATTATTTCGGTAAGTCTCCGGGAGAATTAAATTTACCAGAGGCGGCTTATCTAGCCGGCATCGTTAAATCCCCTAGTCTTTATGGTCGTGAAGGAGACCCGAACGTGGCCAAAGACCGTCGTGATTATGTGATTGACCGTATGGCAGCTGAGGGATATGCCACCACCCCTCAAGCAGAGTCTGCTAAGGCCCAAAAACTGGAATTTGTACCCGCCTTGGATCAATGCCCTTCAGGCCCTACGAATTACCCTGAAATATTCGTGCAACCTTAGAGAAACAGGCCTTTTCGGCGCCATAATCCTGTGCGATAAATGGGTTCATGCGCTTCCTGACTTATCTTTTTCTCATGGTTTTCTCGATCGGCATGCTGGGCGTGCTGGCCGGAGTGGGCACCGTTGTCTATGCCATTTCGTATTACGGGCAGGACCTTCCCGATTATTCGCAGCTGAAAGAATACCAGCCCCCGGTGCTGACGCGCCTGTATGCCGGTGATGGCCGCCTGATGGCGGAATATGCCAAGGAAAAACGCGTCTTCATGCCGATCGAAAAAATCCCCGATCTGCTGAAGCATGCCTTCATCGCCGCCGAAGACAAGAATTTCTACGTTCATCAGGGTGTCGATTTCATCGCCATCGCCCGTGCCGCTGTCGGCAACCTTGCGCATGGCGGCCGCCCCAAGGGTGCTTCAACGATCACGCAGCAGGTCGCCAAAAACTTTCTGCTGACCAATGAAGTGTCCTATAAGCGGAAAATCCGCGAGGCCCTGCTGGCGTTCCGGATGGAAAAGGCGCTGAGCAAGGACCGTTTGCTGGAGCTGTACCTGAACGAGATTTTTCTGGGTGAGCGTTCTTATGGCGTGGCCGCCGCCGCGCAGAGTTATTTTGACAAATCACTTGAGGATCTGACCGTCGAGGAGGCCGCGTATCTGGCTGCTCTGCCCAAGGGTCCGAATAATTACGACCCCGAACGCCATTATGATGCCGCTGTGGACCGCCGTAACTGGGTGATTGGCCGCATGCTGGAAGATGGTTACATCACAGCCGAGCAAGCTGAAGAAGCCAAGACCAAGAAGCTGACCGTGAAGTCGGCCAGCACCCGCGCTGTCGATGCCCCGTATTTCGCTGAAGAAGTGCGCCGCGAGCTGATCGCCAAATATGGCGATCAAAGCGTTCAGGGTGATGGACTGGCCGTTCGTACCACGGTTGATCCGCGGTTGCAGGAAACAGCCGAACGCGTGCTGCAAAATGGGCTGATGGCCTATGACCGCCGCTGGGGCTGGCGCGGGCCCGTGACCCAGCTGGAATCAACCAAGAACTGGGAAGATCAACTGGCCGCTGTAGAGGCACCGCATTCGATGCTGGCCACCTGGCAGATGGCTGTCGTTCTGGATGTCAGCGTTGATCAAGCGACATTGGGTCTGGCTGACGGTAGCCGTGGCAATCTTTCGCTGGCAAACGTGAAATGGGCCAAGAAGCGCCTGAAGGAAGGCGGCTTCACCGCCGAACCGTCGGCGATGCGTCAGGTGGTCGAGGCTGGCGACGTCATTATGGTCGAATCGGCCCCGGAAGAGAAAGACAAGAAGGCCTATGCTTTACGCCAGATCCCGCGCGTGAACGGCGCGATGGTCGCGCTGGACCCGCACACGGGCCGCGTGCTGGCGATGCAGGGCGGCTGGAGCGCGCGCCAGAGCGTGTTCAACCGCGCGACACAGGCCAAGCGCCAACCGGGTTCCGCGTTTAAACCGTTCGTATACCTGACCGCGCTTGAAAAGGGTTTTACACCGGCAACGCTGATCCTTGATGCACCGATCGTGATCGATCAAGGACCCGGAATGCCGAAATGGAAGCCCAGCAACTACAAGGGTGAATATTATGGTCCGACGACATTGCGGGTCGGCGTCGAAAAATCACGTAACCTGATGACGGTACGGCTGGCGCATTTTCTGGGCATGGATGCCATCATTGATACGGTAAAGAAATTCGGCGTGGTCGAGCATATGGAGCCGCACTTGGCATACTCGCTCGGTGCCGGGGAAACGACCGTGCTGCGGATGACGACCGCCTACGCGCAGCTGGTCAATGGCGGCAAGCAGGTTACCCCCACACTGATCGACCGGATTCAGGACCGCCACGGATCGACCATTTATCGCCACGACCAGCGTGTCTGCGAAAATTGTGGCCCGATGCTGGAATGGAATACGCAGTATACCCCTATCATTCCCGATAACCGCCCGCAGCTGACCGACCCGCGCTATGCCTATCAGATGGTTTCGATCCTTGAAGGCGTGGTCGAACGCGGTACCGCCGTGAAGCTGAAGGAACTGGGATACCCGATGGCGGGTAAAACCGGCACCACCAACGAATCACGCGATGCATGGTTTGTCGGATTCACGCCTGATCTTGTCGTCGGCGTCTATGTCGGGTTCGACAATCCGGAATCGCTGGGCAAGCGTGAGACCGGCTCATCCGCCGCCGTACCGATCTTCCGCGATTTCATGGAAGTCGCGCTGCAAGGCGTATCGCCGACCCCGTTCCGCGTTCCCCCCGGAATCAAGCAGGTGCAGATCAATGCATCGACAGGCGCGCTGGCGCAGCCGGGCGATCAGAAACTGATCTGGGAAGCATTCCTTGCGGGCAGCGAACCATCGGACCAGATGTTCATTCTGGATGCGAACGGCATCAGCAACCTGCCGTCGATGAACAGCACGATCACCGACAGCGCATCGACGCTGGGTACGGGTGGAATTTACTAGAACTTGAAACTGCGTTCGAGCGCCTGGCCCTTTGATGTCAGCGTCAGCACCAGTGTCTTGCCCGTAACAAAGTCAGCGAGATTATCGGTTGCCCCTTCCGGTGCGTTCACCACCACGCTGGCATAATGCGGGTCTTTTTCGTCGATGGTAAATTCAGGTTTGGCGGTGATCGTCATTTCCGGCCCGACCTCGGCGAACAAATCAGCCCCGTCGAATCCGTTGGCCAGATAGACCCGCGCCACCAGTGCCTTCGGCCCCAGAACGACATTCTCGATCTTCATGGCGGCCTGATCTTCCTTGACCGGCAGCGAGGAGAATGCCTGCGACACCAACCGATCCGTTTCCGCCTGAGGCGCGGCAGAAGCCGGAATATCCAGTGTCAGATCCACTTTCTGCGGCACGCACAACAGCTTGCACACCATGATGTCGGCATGAACTTTCAGGCTGATATCTTCGCCGGATTTCTCGGGCACGATATTCAGCGGCAATAAGGCCATATCTTTATAGCCAAAACCATAAAGCCCTTCATACTCAAACCGCAATGGTGCCGGCCACTGGATGACGGCGTCCTTGAAATTCTTGGAACCTTCCCAATCCAGCATCGGCGGTAATCCGCCATCGCCCGGCGTGCGCCAGTATATATGCCAGTCGGGTTCCATATGGATTTCCAGCGCGGCGGGGAATGAACCGTCTTTTGAAGCGGTACCGGTCAGGATACGGGTTTGCAGGAATTCACCCTTGGCCCATTCACTTTCCGCAGCCATCGCCGATAACGGCATCAGGGTGCATGCGATAACGCCCAGACTGGCAATACTTTTCCGGATATTCATAAGACCCGCTTTCTGCATACTGTTTCCTGAACCAAGGATATGCTAAAATGAGGGTACCTTCAAAATGAGTTTTTTTAGTGATGAGCGGTAACGACCATAACGAAAACCGGTATCTGACGGGGCGATTGCTGATCGCGATGCCGCAGATGGGCGATACGCGCTTTCACAAGGCTGTGATTTTCATTTGCGCGCACGACGCCAACGGCGCGATGGGGCTGGTCATCAACCACACTCTGCCCGGGCTGGAATTATCGACGTTGCTTTCACAGCTGGATATCCCGGGCGTGACGTATGGTGCCGATGTTCCGGTCATGAGCGGCGGCCCGGTTGAAACGGCGCGCGGCTTTATCCTTCATGCCGGTGGTTTCAATCAGATCGAAAGCCTGAAAATCGAGCAGGATATTTATGTCACCGGAACCATCGACGCCCTGAAAGCCATCGCGCAAGGCCGCGGGCCCGACAAGCTGATGTTCATTCTCGGCTACGCCGGATGGAGCGCCGGGCAACTGGATTATGAAATGCAGCAGAATGCATGGCTGGTCACGGATGCCGATGCCGACCTGATTTTCAGTAACGATCCGGACGACCGCTGGGAGCGCGCCATCCGCAAGATCGGGATCGATCCGTCCATGCTGTCCGGCGATGCCGGGCGCGCCTGAGACATTCAGGCGCTTACACTAGAATATCCCGCTTTTCCCACTCCTCGACCGGCAGGCCATAGAGAACATGGTCGCGCCAGAGACCATCGATCTGGATGTAGCGCGCGGCAAACCCTTCTTCAGAAAACCCCAGCCGCGAGAGCATGGACCGGCTTCGTACATTCTCTGGCAAGCACCCGGCGTTCAGCCGGTGAAGGCGCAGTACCGTGAACGCATGCTGAATGATGACGCGCCCGGCTTCGGTCATGAATCCATGGCCTTGGGAATCTTCGGCAAGCCAGTACCCCAGCGATGCAAACTGGGCGGCACCACGGGAAACATTATTGACATTCATGCCACCGATAATTTTTTCCGTATCGTTCAGGCAAATCAGGAACGGATAGGCGCGGTCATCCTTCCATTCCCGTGTCTGGCGGCGGATACGCGCCTCGAAGAAATCTTCGCTTAAGGCGTCTTCCGTCCATGTCGGTTCCCATGGCTGGAGGAAGGCGCGGTTACGGCTGCGCAGCCACGCCCATTCATGCCAGTCGTCCCGGCGCGGCGGGCGCAAATGAAGGCGGGAGCCTTCCAGCCGGATCTCCGGCATCGATGGCGATTCCTTCGATGGCGCGGGTCTCATGAACATCAGACCGCCAGACGCCGCACGATTGAATCGTATGATTCGAGAGTTTCAAGCGGCCCCAGCGCGGCAAAGGTGGTATCCGTTGCGAATATCCGTTTGGCCATATCGGAGATATCTTGCAGCGTCAGGGCATCGATCTTGCGGATCTTTTCCTGAATATCGAGCGTCTTGCCGGAATAGATCAGGTTCTTGGCCTGCTGGTTGGCGCGGCCCATCATCGATTCGCGGCCCATGACAAGGTTGGCTTTCATCTGCGCCTTGGCGCGGGCCAGTTCTTTTTCTGTCACTGTTCCTGCAAATTTCAAAATCTCGTCGCAAACGACGGGGACCAGCTCCGGCAGGTGTTCCGGACCGGTTCCGGCATAGACCGCGAACTGACCGTCATCCTGATAGGATGTATGGAATGCGAAGATAGAATAGACAAGGCCGCGCTTTTCACGAATTTCCTGAAACAGGCGCGAGGACATGCCGCCGCCCATGATCGTCGATAAGGCCACCGCCGCGAAAATATTGTCATCAGCACGCGGGATGCCCTGAAAACCCAGCAGCAGATGAGCTTGCTCCAGCTCTTTCTCTTCACGGCGTTCGCCGCCTTTATAGGCGGCTGATTTTGCCTTATGCGGCGTATCCGGCGGCAGCTGATTGAACATATCACCAACGCGACTGACGAAATCCTGATGATCGACATGACCCGCCGCTGACACGACCAGACGGCCCGGTGTGTAGAAGCGGCGCACATAATCCATCATCACATCGCGCTTCATATTCGAGATAATGTCCGGATCGCCCAGAATCGGCGCGCCCAGTGTCTGACCCGGATAGGCGACTTCCTGATAGTAATCGAACACAAGATCATCAGGAGCATCGTTGTTCATGCCAATTTCCTGAATAATGACGCCGCGTTCGCGTTCGATTTCTTCGGGCGGCATGTTCGTATGCTGCATGATATCGGACATGATATCGAGGGCGAGCGGCATATCCTCCTTCAGCAGGTGAACGTGGTAAGCGGTAATTTCACGGCCTGTGTAGGCATTGACGTTACCACCGACATCTTCCAGCTGCTCGACGATCTGGGTCGTTGTGCGGGTGGGCGTGCCCTTGAACATCATATGTTCGACCATGTGCGCGACGCCGTTATCGGCCATATCTTCATGGCGGGTTCCGACATCGACCCAGACCCCCAGTGCCACGCTATCGACTTCCTTAACGGTATCCGTGATTACACGCAGGCCGTTCGGCAGGGTTGTCATCTGGATACTCATGGGGATCTCCTCGCAGGAAGGGTAAGAAATAATTCCAAACTTATAAGATAGTCCGGAAAGCCGGGCCTGAAAAGCCCGTTTCCGTATACCTGATTTACCCAGATTATGCGTTGCGGGTACGGCGGATATAGTTCCGGACCTTATCCAGATCGTTCGGCAGGACGATCAGCTGCTCGGCACGCGTTTTAACACGGGCCAGTTTCTCGGGCATCACCGGATCGATGCCGATGGCACGACGCACAGCGTCCGGGAATTTGGCTGGATGGGCGCAGGCCAGCATCACCATCGGCGTTGCCGGGTCCTTCTCCAGTTCAAACTGCGCGGCATGGAACCCGATAGCCGTATGCGGATCGATGACGATCCCGGTGGCATCATGGCAACGCTTCATCATGGCCAGCGTATCTTCATCGCTACAGCGATAGGAATGGAAGTCCTGCCGGGCGCGATTCATCAACTCCTCAGGCAGGCGGAAGGCTTTTTGCGTCTTGAAGCTGTTCATCAGACTGGAAAGGCCCTGATGGTCGCGGTTCATCAGGTCGCAGAGATAGCGTTCGAAATTGCTGGAGACCTGAATATCCATGCTGGGGCTTAACGACGGCATGACGCCTTCGATCTTCATGTCCCCGGTTTCAAAAAAGCGGGTCAGAATATCGTTGCGATTCGATGCCACCACCAGATTGCGGATCGGCAAACCCATACGTCGCGCGGCGTACCCGGCATAAACATTGCCGAAATTTCCGGTCGGCACGGCGAACGAAACGGCCCGCCGCCCCGCCCCGAGCGCCACGCAGGCCACGGCATAATAAACGATCTGGGCCATGATCCGGACCCAGTTAATCGAGTTGACAGCCGAGAGACGTACATCATCACGGAATGCTTGATCGGCGAATAATTCCTTCACGATCCCCTGACAATCATCAAAGGTGCCTTCCAGCGCGATGTTGAACACATTCGTGGCCGATACGGTGGTCATCTGGCGGCGCTGGATTTCCGACGTCCGGTCTTTCGGGTGCAGAATAAAGATATCGATATTGCGGCAGTTCCGGCACGCTTCGATGGCCGCCGATCCGGTATCGCCCGAGGTTGCCCCCACGATGGTGATGCGCTGGCCCCGCTGTTCCAGTACATAGTCGAACAAGCGCCCGAGGAACTGGAGCGCGTAATCCTTAAATGAATAGGTCGGCCCGTGGAACAGTTCCATGACCCAAGCATTCGGCTCCACCTGCTGGAGCGGCGTATAGGCCGTATGATCGAAATGGTCAGGGGTATAGGTTTCGCTCAGGATCTGGATGAGAACGTCATCGGGTATGGTTCCCCCAACAAACGGACGGATCACATGAAATGCGATTTCCGGATAGGAAAGACCTGCCATATGATCGAGAAGACTCGGGTTCAGTGCCGGCCATTCCGTCGGCAGGTAAAGGCCGCCATCGGGGGCCATGCCCGCCATCATGACATCAAGGAAATTATGCGTCGGCCCCGGGCCGCGTGTGGAAACATACTGAACCATGGGGCTATTTCAGCATAACAACCGGGGAAAGTCACCTCCCCCCGGTGTCGTCTAGATCAGTTTTTTCATGATCATGTCACGGCAATCTTCGTCGAAAATATTGTCATGCCATTCGTTCTGCGCCATCGTATTGGCTATCTTGTGCAAGCGCCCCTGATCGGACACAATTTCCCAGCATTCCGGGTTT
>JAMHVA010000131.1:0-3363 GCA_035904625.1 Alphaproteobacteria bacterium
GTCGGCTAGGACTTGCCCCTTGCCCTCCGGGCCTGCATATGCGTTTATTCTCATATGGGACAAAAACGATCCACCGAAGATATCAATCCGCAGGGCTCTCTTGCCGACCTGTTGCCGACGGGCGATTTCGTGTCGGCCTTGCTCGAAAGCCAGATCGACGGACTGCAGGCGCTGAGAAGCGTCATCCCCCAGATCGCCGCCGCCGCTGACGATGCCGCGACAAGACTGGAAGGGAACGAACAGGGCCGCCTTGTCTATGCCGGGGCCGGCACATCGATCCGGATCGGCGTTCAGGACGGCATCGAGCTTACCCCCACATTCGGATGGCCGCGAAGCCGTCTGGCATTCATTATCGCCGGCGGGCAAAAAGCGCTGAAACAATCCGTTGAAAACGCAGAGGATGATGCCCCTGCGGCACGCAAGCGCATTGCGCGGCTGAAGCTGACATTCAATGATGTCTGTATCGCCACCGCCGCCAGCGGCACGACGCCATATACACTTGCCGCCTGCCAGGCAGCAAAGGATACGGGCGCACTGACCATCGCTATCGCCAGTAACCATGATACCCCTCTGCTGAAAGTCGCCGACCATGCCATTCTGACGCAAACCGGAGCCGAGATATTGTCCGGGTCAACCCGCATGAGTGCAGGCACATCACAGAAAGCGGTTATGAACAGCTTTTCGACCGCGCTGATGACACGACTGGGCCATGTGCATGACGGCCTCATGGTCAGCATGATCCCGACATGCGCCAAGCTTCACAAGCGTGCAGCCTTCATCGTCAGCACGATTGCCGAATGTGAAACAGCGGATGCGGAACGCTGCTTGCGTGCCGCCGAAACGGCTTACGGCGGGCTGACAAAGAATAATATCAAGCTCGCTATTCTGATTGCCCGCAACATCCAGCCCGATGATGGCATTCGCCTGCTGGATACCCACAAGGGCCATTTGCGCCCCATTCTCAGATCACTGAGTCCGCAATAATCATGATCCCGGCCTGGTTCTTTCTATCACTGGGGGCATCTGTATGCGCTGCGCTCGGCATGTATATGCATCAGCGACTGGGCGGCAGCAATGTCGCCTCCGCCGTGTGGCTAAAAATATTTGCGGTGATGATCGCCGTCCCCGTCCTGTCACAGGTCGGCCTGCCGCAGGAACCGATGTTTTACGTCCTGACAGCCGGAGCGGCCATCATCTGGTGCTTCAACGACCTGATATATTTTGAAGCCGTAAAAAATCACGGCGCCTCGTTACTCGCACGCCTATCCCCTCTAGGTATTATTCTTGGATTTGTCGCATGGTTTGCTGTGAAACCCGCGCTGCTGGGGCAATATCTCGAAGACATACCCCGCTTTGTCGGGGTCTGCACAACACTCTTGCTGGCTGTCGGGTGCGCCGTATGGCTGAAACGCTGCCCTGTATCATGGGCCGCGCTGAAAGCCGTGTGGCCCATCATTCTGGCCGCCGTCATCGGGATCATGTTCGTGAAAGCCGCTGTCGATTATGCCCCGCGCGATCAGGGTGTCTTCGGCTATGTCGGGTTTGAAGCCGGATTGATGCTGATATTCTACCTTGTCTATTTCAGCTTCAAGCGGAGAACCGCCGCGCGGGAAATTTTTGGTAAGGACGGCCTGCGTACGGGCATGATCGTGGGCGGCTTTCTGGTCGGCAGCGTCATCCTACGCACTTACGCCCAGAAAAATGTCGATCACCCCGCATTTGTAAACATGATCGCCATGCTGGATGTCATCTGGCTGATCGTTCTGACGCGTCTTTCCAGCTGGAAAGACGACAGCAACAAGATCGCAGGACTGGGCATTGTTATCGCCGCGCTGGCGCTGGCGTTTCTGAAGATACGTTGATAATCAACGCGTCCAACTCGCCTTCCGCTTCTCCAGAAATGCTGTCAGCCCTTCTTTGGCTTCTCCACCGGCCCGTGTGCGGGCGATACGGCTGGCGGTATCATCCATCAGTTCCGGTGTCATCGGCTGGCCTGCCAGATCATGACAAAGCTTTTTGGCATCCCTCATGGCCTGCGGCCCGTTGGCAGCCAGCGTTTTCAGGATCGCCTGAAGCTTGACCTCGATATCGTCCGCCCCGTCCGCCAGTTCATGGACAAGGCCAATCTCATGCGCACGGGCGCCGGGAAACCGCTCGCCCGTCTGGAAATAGCGGCGCGCCTGCCGCTCACCGATGGCACGCAGAACATACGGCGCAATCGTTGCCGGGATCAGCCCCAGCTTCACCTCAGACAGGGCAAACAGTGCATCCTTGTCCGCAATCACGATATCGCAGCATGATGCCAGCCCCAGCCCGCCCCCCATGGCGGCACCCTGAACGCAGGCAATCGTCACGATCGGCAATGTGTAAAGCTTGTTCAGCATGCCCGCCAGAACAAGGGCATCGGCCTTGTTCTGCGCCTCCGTGAATCCGGCCGCGCGTTTCATCCAGTTCAAATCAGCGCCGGCAGAGAACGACTTTCCCGCCCCGCGCAAGACAACCGCATGAACATCCTTTTCCAGACGCAGGACATCCAGCTTGCCGCTCAGGGCTGCAATCACATGCTCGTCAAACGCGTTATGCGTCTCCGGACGATTGAGCGTAATCGTCGCCACGCCGTTCTGCACATCCATCAAGACAATATTTTCAGACATCATGGCCCTTTCAGTAATTTTTCAATCTTCCGGAGCAATTCTTCCGGCGCAAACGGTTTAGCCAGATAACCGTTAACGCCCGCATTAATCGCCTTCCTTACTTCATCTTTGCGGGTTTCACCGGTCAGCATCAAAACGGGGATACCCTCAAAGCCGGGAATATTCCGAATGGCCACCAGAAGATCGGCCCCATCTTTTCTGCCCAGATAACGATCCAGCACGATGGCATGTGGTCGCACGACCCGGACATTGGTTATCGCCTGCTCGGGGTTGCTGGCCGAATGGACTTCATATCCCGCCGCCTGCAGATATCCGCCGACGATGGCGTTCATCGTCATGTCATCATCAATAATCAGGATGCGCTTGCGGGGATGATACGTCATAAGGCTCTCTACATCCTGAAGACGCCGTATTTTGTTTCTTCAATCGGCGCATTCAAAGACGCCGATATCGCCAGACCCAGAACGCGGCGCGTATCCGCCGGGTCAATCACGCCGTCATCCCAGAGACGTGCCGACGCATAGTACGGATGGCCTTCGGTTTCATATTGTTCAAGGATCGGTTTCTTGAACTCATCCTCTTCCTTGGCGCTCCATGATTTTCCTTCACGCTCAAGGCCAGCCTTCTTGACGGTGGCCAGCACATTCGCGGCTTGCAGGCCCCCCATCACGGAAATGCGGGCATTCGGCCACATCCACAGGAAACGCGG
>JAMHVA010000132.1:0-2135 GCA_035904625.1 Alphaproteobacteria bacterium
GATGCCGTATTGGCAACACCTTGGGCGACCAGTTCGCAGTTGGAACGGTGGCGGCGGCCTGTCATACCGTCGGCCACGACAGCCGAGAGCAAAGACTCGACGCCGGCTAGGAACGCAATGGTCAGAGCACTGGGTAATAACAGGCGCAGCTTGTCGGCGGTAACATCGGGCCAGTGCGGGGCGGGAATACTGTCGGGAATGCCGCCAAATACATTTCCGATCGTCGGGACATCCATCCTGAACAGCCAGACAACGGCGGACGCACCGACAACGGCAATCAGGAAGGCGGGAAGCTTCGGCGCATATTTTTTCAGCAGGATCAGTGCTGCGATTGCACCGACGGAAATCAAAACGCTTTCCGGAGTAAAGGTCTCGCGCGCAGCCCAGAAGGCATGCCACTTCTCAAAAAATTCTCCGGGGACCTTTTCGATCTGTAGTCCGAAAAGATCCTTGATCTGGCTGGAGAAGATGATGACGGCGATACCGGACGTAAAGCCGGTGACGACGGGCTGCGGGATATATTTGATCCACGTTCCCAGACGCGCAAACCCGGCGGCGGTCAGGATAATGCCTGCCATCAAGGTGGCCAGAATCAGGCCATCATAACCATGCTGGGCGATGACATTAAAGATGACGACAACGAAGGCGCCCGTCGGACCGCCGATCTGGAAGCGGCTGCCGCCCAGTGCGGAAATCAGCAATCCGGCGACCACGACTGTAATTAACCCTTCTGCCGGGGTGGCGCCGCTGGCGATCCCGAGGGCCATAGCCAGGGGCAGGGCCACGATGGCAACGGTGAGGCCTGAAATCGTGTCCGATTGCAGGTTTTTAAGGCTATATCCCTGTTTTAGAACGGTAAAAAGCTTCGGGATATACAGGTGCCACCAAGGGGAAGATGCTGGGTTTTTCATGTCGGAAATCCGGATCAGGAGACGTTACGCCCGGGAACCCTAGCATCCGCGAAGATTCTTTCGCAAGGGGATGTATAAAATCCGAATTTTCTGGCCTTTTTCAAGGCGTTCCGGTAGATAGTTCACGCGTTTAAACCTCTTTTCAAGATTGCGTGCCCTTATGTCTGTAGAAAATATGCGTAACATTGCCATCATCGCCCACGTTGACCATGGCAAAACAACCCTCGTTGATGCCATCCTGCAACAATCCGGTACGTTCCGGGAGAACCAGGCCACGACCGAGCGTGCGATGGATTCCAACGACCTTGAAAAGGAACGCGGGATTACCATTCTGGCGAAATGCACCGCCGTCCACTGGAAGGGTACAAAAGTCAACATCATCGACACCCCCGGTCACGCCGATTTCGGTGGCGAGGTCGAGCGTATCATGAATATGGCCGATGGCGTTCTGTTGCTGGTCGATGCCGCAGAGTCCGTTCTGCCACAAACAAAATTCGTTCTGGGCAAGGCCCTGAAACAAGGTTTGCGCCCGATCGTTGTTATTAACAAGATTGACCGCCCGGATGCGCGCCCGGACGAAGTTCTGGATGAAATTTTCGATCTGTTTGTTTCGCTGGAAGCCAATGATCAGCAATTGGATTTTCCGGTTGTTTATGCATCGGGCCGCAGTGGCTGGGCAGCCTTGACCCTTGATGGTCCGCGTGAAAACCTGCACCCGCTGATGGATCTGGTGCTGTCCCATGTTCCCCATCCGGATGTTGATACCGAAGCGCCGTTTACAATGCTGGCAACGCTTTTGAACCGCGACCCGTATCTGGGCCGCTGCCTGACGGGACGTGTGGCGTCTGGTCGCGCGAAAGCAAACATGGCGGTTAAAGCGATTGGTCTTGACGGTAAAACCGTTGAAACATTTCGCCTGACAAAGTTGCTGTCCTTCCAGGGCCTCAACCGTATTCCGGTTGATATGGTCGAGGCAGGCGATATTATCTGCATCGCGGGCATGGCGACCGCCACCGTTGCCGACACGATCTGTGATCCGGCCGTGACTGAACCGGTTCGTTCCACTCCGGTTGATCCGCCAACAATGTCGATCACCATTACCGTGAACGACTCGCCGTATGCCGGTACGGAAGGCAAGAAACTGACATCGACGATGATCCGTGAACGCCTGATGGCGGAAGCCGAAACAAACGTGGCGATCCGTCTGACAGAATCCGCTAACCG
>JAMHVA010000133.1:0-4541 GCA_035904625.1 Alphaproteobacteria bacterium
GTGTTCTTTATTATCATCCTCTCATTACACCGCTGGTGGGGGCCTTCCTGTCTGACTCGCCGAACAACACCAAACTGATGACATCGGTATTCGCGATACAGACAGAGCCGTATGAAGTTGAAGATGAAGTTATTTAAGAGAAAAAATAGCGTAGCGCCGTTTATGCAGGATCAATCCGGTCTTGCTGCCGTCGAGTTCGCCATGATTTTCCCGATGATGATTATGCTGCTGCTGGGAACTGTCGAACTGGGGAATGGCATCCTTGCCAACCAGAAGGTGATTGCGTCGTCGCAGATTGTTGCAGACCTTCTGGCCCGTACGGAAGAAGTCACAGATGACCAGTTGAGTGAAGCGAAAAGGGCCGGACGCATGGCGCTGGCGCCGTTTAGTACAGGCGATATCGGGTTTGATATCGTCAGCTTTCGCTTCGACCCGGACAACGCCGATGCAGGCACAGAACCGCAACCTGTGATCGTCTGGAGAGACACCGATAATATGGAAGCGATCGCCGATCTGGAAGAGCGTGTTATGCCGCTGGCGCTTGCCGATGAAGGTGCTATCGTTGTGTTTGTTGAATTTCCGTACGAACCCCCATTCGGAACATCGATCGTCGGGCATATCGATATGCTTGAAAGCACGTTCACGCGCGGACGAAAGTCTGCCGTGGTAGAAAGAAATTAAAGTCGAGAAAGGCAGAATTGTGATGAAACATAAAAATGTCATTACAAGAGCGTTGCGCGCTTTTACGCTGATGAGCGAAGGCACGATTGCTGTCGCTTTCGGCTTGCTGGCACCGGTTCTGATCGGTTCTGTCGGGGTCGCTATGGATTTGTCTCAGGCGTACCTTGTTCGCCAGCGTTTGCACGGTGCGCTTGATGCGTCTGCGCTGTCGGCTGCCGCCGTTGTGGAAGAGGATGATGCGGAAGTCGAGCAAAGGGTGAAAGACTTTCTGCAGATGAACTATCCGCCTGAAAAAATCGGCTTCATCCGGATGGATGAAGTAGAGGTCGAGGTCAGTGAGAGCGAAGTCACGGTTTTTGCCCAAGCGCATTTTCCCACAACATTCATGAGCATCCTGGGGATCGAACAAATATCCGTGAGCAGCTCGACAGTGGTCGCGCGTGAAATTAAGGGGCTTGAGGTTGTGCTGGTTCTGGATAACACGGGGTCGTTGGGTGCTTCCAATATGGAATCCGTGAGGACAGCCGCCAAGAATTTCGTGAATATCCTGTTTGAGCGTGTCGCTGAGCCGGATGATATTAAAATCGGTATCGTTCCCTACAGCGCGTCTGTCCGTGTGGGGCGTTATGGTCTGGGGCAGTTCCCGGACGGCACAGCCGGATACGGTACGCCGTTTGTCACCTTGCCTACAGGTGTAAACTACACGACCGATCATGCCAGCACGGACTGGTATGGATGCGTGGTCGAACATGAGGCAACCAACTATAATGCGGCGGCCACGCATGTGGCAAACAGTCGCGGGCAGTTGTGGACGACAAACGGTTCAGGGGTTTGTTCAAGCTCCAGTGATTGTCGCGGTCATGGCTGGGGGCCCGGTAGCGGCTCGAATGATCCCTATCCTGATGATACGCAGGATAACTATGCAGGCCCCTGGGATATTTATGTGTATGGCCGCGTAATCAACAGCGGGCAGGAATGTGACGATTTTAGTAGCTATAGTAACTCACGCTGCAGTTCATGTACGGGAACGGGTGGGGATTGTAATAAAACTTATTGTTACTGCTGGAGAAGCCAGCCGAATACAAGCTGCCCGTTTGCGAATATAATGCCTTTGACAAGCGATCAGCAGGATATTTTGGACTTGTTAGATACGATGAGCTATGAAGGTTCAACTTATTCCAATATCGGCATGGCGTGGGGCATGCGCGTTCTGTCTCCGGACGAGCCCTTTATCGAGGGGTCTGAGTGGGAAGACGAAGAATGGAATAAAGCCATCGTCCTGATGACCGACGGTGAGATGTCGCCATCAAGCGTCTATTCCGGGTATTGGGACTCAAATAAGTCAAGTTTTGACAGTGTTGCAAACCTGAACACGCGCATGCAGGAAGTGTGCACATGGCTGAAAGCGGCACCGCGTAATGTGATTATCTATACGATCACGTTCGACCATGCGACATCGGATATTAGCGCCGCCACCAAAACGATCTACAGAAACTGCGCAACGGATGCAGACCATTATTTCGATGCACCGTCGCAGGCAGAGCTGATTTCGACGTTTGAACGGATCAGCGGCGCGTTGGCGAACCTGCACGTACGCCGATAATCGCGGTGGCGGCAGGGTGGTGAAGTGCGGTCTTTATGGCAAATTTTATCTCAAATGCGGCTCAATTTCGAAACGATAAATGCTTCTATTCGCTGACAAAAAAGACGTTCTTAACCCCCCTTTAAAAATTTTGCAGATAAGATAGAATCATAAGGTTAGGCATTTCATGTTCTGTGAAATGTGGGAAACCCTCATAAAAACTTGCTGGTAAGTTCTAGAAGGAGATTTGACTATGCTGAAGAAACTCGTTGCACGTGTGCAATCATACATTCATAGCCAGGACGGCGCGACGGCGATCGAATATGGCCTGATTGCGGGCGGTATTTCGCTTGCGATAATGGCCGCCGTTTTCCTCGCGGGCGATAGCCTGTCGGCGATGTTCAACACGGTATCCTCGGGCCTTGAGTCCGCTGCAAGCCGTATCGACGCGACAGTATCGTAATCTGAGCATTCCAAAGGCCGCCCGGTATGCGCCGGGCGGCTTTTGTATGCGCGGGGGCTGCGTGCCCGCCCGGCGCTGTGGAAAAGATTTCAGGGTACGTGTATGATGTCTATTCGATAATGTTCCTTGCGGCGTTCGTCCGCACCCACAATCAACAGGTTCCATGCTCTTTCTGATCGTCTATGTCAGTGCTTTATTGGTTGCCATCTCGCTGGGATTGATGGCGGCATGGTCGGATTATCGCGGTATGGTCATCCCGAATATCTATTCACTCGGTATCATCGTGGCGTTTGCCTTTGCCTATATGGCCTGCCATCTCGGCGGCCAGCCGGATGTTTTTGGCCCGCCGGGCGTGCATCTGAAGGTGGCGGGCGCTGTATTCTTCATCACGCTCCTGATGTGGATCGTCAAGGCGCTGGGGGGCGGTGATGCAAAGCTTTTGACCGCTTTTGCGCTGTGGGCAGGGTTGAAACCCATCATTATGCTGCTGTTCGTGATGGCGGTCAGCGGATTCTTCCTGGCGACGGCCTCGGTGCTGATTGGTCAGTTCAAGCCGTTCAAGACGGTGCGTGAAGGCAGCTGGATCGCCAAGGCGCAGGCCGGGCAGAAAGTCATACCTTATGGAATCCCGATTGTGCTGGGAGCATTGTTCATGTTTTACGACGCTGGCTATCTTGATCTGCAGATTTTGCAAAATTTTCTCGAGCCAGCGGAGTAGCGATAAGAGAACGTCATCGCAAGGGGCTGCGTTTGACTTAAAAATAGAGTATCTTGATCGAAGCAGATGAAGATAAGAAAGGACTGATCATGAATCGCAACGTACTGATCGTCATGGCCGGGGGGTTCCTCGTGGCTGTGCTGGTGGCCATGATCGTCCAGGCGACGCTGAAAACAGATAACAAAAAACAGCCTGTGAAACAGGAAGCGCGGGTGCAGGTCGTGGTCGCCACCAAGGCCCTGAAAGCCGGTGAAACGCTGACAGCGGAGAATGTGCGCTGGCAGGACTGGCCGAAATCCGGCGTTTTTGACGGGCTTCTCGTCAAGGAAGGCGAAGCCAAGATCACTGATGTGGCAAAAGGCAAGGTCAGACGCGCTGTGGCCATGAATGAACCGATCACCAAAACGACACTGGTTGAAAAGAAGGTGAACTATCTGGCGGCCTCGCTGGAAGACGGCAAGCGCGCGATCACGTTCAAGATCAGCGCTTCGACGGCTGTCGGCGGGTTTGTTGCCCCGGGTGACCGCGTTGATATTCTTCTTACCTATCGCGCCGGTTTCCGCTGGCAGGGCGTGTCCAGCCCGGCTGCAGACCGCATCATCGCTGAAAATTTGCGCAGCCGCGTCGTTGAGACGATTTTGCAGAACGTCAAGGTTCTGGCTGTTGATCAATCGGTCACGCGGAACGAGGAAAAGGTCAAAGTCGGCAAGACTGTGACGGTCGAACTGACCCCGCGCGAGGCTGAAATCCTGACTCTGGCGACGGCGCTGGGCTCGCTGGATCTGGTTCTGCGTCCGCTGGGTGATGATAAAATCAGCGACAGCGATGCGCCGCTGGTGACGGACGAGCGCCTGACATCGATTTATGAGGATATGACAAAAGAAATCAATGGCCAACTGGGGCAGACCGGAACCCGTAGTGTGCGTTTCTATAACGGAAATCAGGTGGATTCCGTGAATGTTTCTCCGTAGTGCCTAGACCTCTAGTATTTTAAATGCAGATCGCTTACACTTAACAAATCTCTTTGAAGATTCCGCTCTGGATTCTTCGGTAACAATCTGAGTGAATTGAAAATGACGGGTTTGTCCACAAACTTA
>JAMHVA010000134.1:0-3796 GCA_035904625.1 Alphaproteobacteria bacterium
GATGTGTGCGATCGAGGCCGGAAAACGCGGACGCCGGGTTCTGGCGCTGGACCACGCCGACAAACTGGGTGAGAAAATCCGGATTTCGGGCGGCGGGCGCTGCAATTTTACGAATACAGGAACGGAAGCCCGTCGTTTTCTGTCCGGCAATCCGCATTTCTGCAAATCAGCATTGTCGCGCTACACCCCGGATGATTTCATCGCGCTGGTCGGCAAGCATGGAATCAAATGGCACGAGAAAACGCTGGGGCAGTTGTTCTGCGATGAGAGTGCGCGGGATATCGTCTATATGCTGCTGAAAGAAACCGCCGCCGCCGGTGCAATCATACGGACGGGTACCAAAATTACCGAGGTGCGGCAGCTGGAAGACGGCTTCGTCGTTGAAACCGCGAATGGCGTTTACACAGCGGAGAAACTGGTGATTGCCACGGGCGGGCCATCGATCCCCAAGATCGGTGCCAGCGGATTCGGTTACCGGATCGCGCAGCAATTCGGGTTGAATGTCATTCCGCCTTATCCGGCGCTGGTGCCGCTGACATTCAGCGACGAGCAACTGGCAATGATGAAACCATTATCCGGCGTATCGGTCGATCCGGCAGTTGTCAGCTGTAACGGCACATCGTTCCGCGAAGCCGTTTTATTTACGCACCGCGGATTAAGCGGCCCTGCGATTCTGCAAATCTCTTCCTACTGGAAAGAAAGCATCCCCGTCAGCGTCAATTTCTGCCCTGATCTTGATGTAGCAAACGCATTGAAGACAGCCCGCAAGACACAGCCGCGCAAAGTGCTTCACAATATCATGGGTGAATGGATGCCCGCGCGTCTGGCAGAATCACTGGCGCAGGCCAGCGGCCACGATACTGTCATGGCCGATTTGTCAGACAAGAAAATCGACGAGATTACAAAACTGATCACGGCATGGCAGGTTATTCCGCACGGCACCGAAGGATATCGAACGGCAGAGGTGACCGCGGGCGGCGTCGATACCAATGAGTTGTCATCCAAGACATTCGAAGCCAAGAAAGTGCCGGGGTTGCACTTCATCGGCGAAGTCGTCGATGTCACCGGCTGGCTGGGCGGCTATAATTTTCAGTGGGCGTGGTCATCCGGCTGGTGCTGCGGGCAAGACGTCTGATTATTTGTGGCTGCAATGCTCGTCATGCACGTGATCATGATCACAATCTGCACCATGTTCATGATGATGGTGGTGTCCGTGATCATGACCGCAACACGACCCATCCGCCGCATGTTCATGGGCATGGCCGCTTACCGGAAACAAATTCACCGTCGCACCCGCTGAACCCATCGGTAATGTGCTGGAGCCCATCAGGCCGGATTTAAGAAAGCTGAATTTTTTGCTCATCGAGATTTCCTTTGCTGGTCCGATTTATATAGGCAGGCGCGCTCAAAAGGGAAGAAAATTGTTACCCGTCCGAGGCCTGTATCAACAAGCCCTCGAGGTGATGATGTCCGATCCCGTGGAAAGCCTTGGCGTTGCCTATCTTTTTCAATATTTCAGCATCATGGCGTTTGGCCTTGGGGTTGCGAACCCCCACGATCATCACGTTCTTGGGCGTATGGGCATCGGATATGAATTCAAATACCTTGGTGCCATAGCCTTCATATTCCAGCAGCAATGCGCGCAGGCCATCGGTTACCATTTCCGCCTGACGTTCCATGAAGGTGCCGTGCTTCAGCAGGAAATCGAGATCGTTGCCAGGCTTCGCCTTTTCCATCTCGCGGCGGATTTGTTTATGGCAGCACGGCGCCACGACGATCAGTTCCGCCCCGGCCTTGATGCCCTTGGCAATCGCGTCATCCGTCGCGGTGTCACAGGCATGAAGGGCAATCAGCACATTCGTTCCCTTGGCATCATAACTGTCGATCGCGCCCTGTATGAACCGCAGACCCGTAAAACCGCATTCACCGGCAATCTTGTTGCAGAGATCGACAAGATCAACACGGTATTCAACGCCTGTCACCTGCGCTTTCACGCCCAGCTTGTTTGTCAGATAGTCATAGAGCGCGAATGTCAGATATCCCTTGCCCGCCCCCATATCGGCAACACGCACACCCTTGGCCGTATCGATATGCTTCAGTTGCGCGCTTAAGGTTTCTATATACTTATCGATCTGGCGGTATTTATCCTGCGCATCTTTACGGACTTTGCCATCATGATCAGTGATGCCGAGCAAATGCAGCCAGTCACCTTTTGCATCGACCTGACGCGTCTTGGCGCGGTCATGGCTTAAGTTCGGTGCGGCTTTAGTCGTGGCGGCAGATTTTTTCAGTGTATTCTTCACCGCATCAAACGACAGATCATGTTCGGTCGTATTCAGATGCGCGGTCATGAAATCGCGGCCCAGCCATTGCTCGATCAGGCTTTCCGCTTCTTCAAGCGGGTAATTCTTGACGATATCGCGGGTCTGGTAACGGTAAGTAAAGCTTAAAACCGGCTGGCGCTTGACAAGAATCGGGCGGGCGTGGATTTGCTTTAATCCCTCTTCCCGCCCCTTGTAATGGCCCAGTTGCAGCTTCACAAAAGCCCCGTCTTTCAGGGCCTCATGCAAGAAAATCAGGAATTCTGCCGTTCTGGTGGCTTTCGTCATGACGGCAGATTAACCCGAACCCGCATATTAAGCAAAGCGCGTTTGTGCTTACGGTTTTTGCGTCTGCAATTATTCGCCAACCGCCGAAAGCAGCGTGACCGCATCGATCACTTTCTTGGATGCCTCGCCGATCAGCAGGATATCCTTGTCCACCTGCACATATTGATAACCGGCAGGAACCGGGCGCAGGCGCAACAGCAGATCATCCGGCACCGGCACGAAAACGATATCGCCGGGCAGACGCTGGCCGATCACGTATTTCTTTGCCTGTCCGGGCGGCAGGCAGCCATTGCGCTTTTTCGCCAGTCCCGGCGGGCAGAACTTGCGATAGTCGTCGTTCAGGTATTTCACGATCGCGCTGCGGTCGCCGGTGCCAATTTCAATCACGATCTTATCGTCGTGGCTGTCGCGGTCATGCCAGCGGATCGTCACGTCATCATCATCGCCGTGGCTGTTATGGCCTTGACTATTCTCATGGCTATTCTCATGGCCCTTGCCGTGGTCTTTGCCTTTGCTGCCCTTGTCGGCATAAGCGCCACCGGCAAAACCGAGGCAGAACACAGTCAACGCAATCAGGCCCCAGCCTGCGATTTTCGTGGTACGTGTTTTCATGGAAATATCCCTTTCCTGTTATTCACTTGAGGTTCAGGCTAGCACACCGTTGTGCAGAAAAAAGGGCGAGATTGGGGCATATTGTTTCAAGTTAAAGTCTGAACTGCCGTCTAATCTGAACAATAATCAAATACCAAAATATTGTATAGATAAGCACTTGGAATATAGAGAAAGCATGCGTCCAGATCGTAATCGCTTGGAAAGCATTCTGGTTAAAAACCAACCCAATTGGGCCAAATATATGCTGCAGCGTGAAAGCAAAGTTCATAAGAAATGTATTATCTACTTCACAAGCTTTCTGAACCCACATATCAAACTTTTTTAATTCCCCTAAATTACAAGAGATGCCACCAGACCAGTGATAAATAGTTATAAACCAAGGAATTAATCCAAAAAACCAGACCCAGGGCAACCAAAAATTTCTTCCATAGTCATTAAACACTTTCAAAAAATAAGAATGAAACCATGATAGCCAGTCCACTGGATGAACAATATATTCTTCTACAAAAGGAATTTTCCATTTTGATAGCCTTGTTTTCCTGCGAGCATCCATTTCGCAGGCATGAAACATCATA
>JAMHVA010000135.1:0-3539 GCA_035904625.1 Alphaproteobacteria bacterium
TCTTCCCGCGCCTCGTTGACCTGAAAATGGCCGACATGAATGATCTCTGCGCCGAAGGCTTTCGATATCTTCACGCGTTCGCTTGTGTAGCCGTCAGGCATGATGACTTTCATCTTGTAACCCTTGACGGCGGCAATCATGCTGAGTGCATTGCCCGTATTGCCGCTGGTGGATTCCACGATGGTGTATCCGGGTTTCAGAAGTCCTTCAGCTTCGGCCTTTTCAATCATGAATTTCGCCATCCGGGCCTTGATCGAGCCTGACGGGTTCATGAATTCACATTTCGCCAGAATACCGGGCTCCAGCTCTATCATCGGTGTATTGCCAACGGTATCCAGCACATTGCCGATAATGGGAGCGGGCCTGTCGGTATCGTGAGACATAATTCGTGTTGCCTTCATAGTTACAATGGTTTCATGGCTTGGCCGTTCCATCCCATGGGGAAATGGTTGACCTGAATGATGTCCTGGCGGGCTTCCTCCGAGTTTTTAAGCTGAGTTGCTTGCTCGGGTGTTAAGACGCCTTTGCTGAGGGCCTCATCAATCATGATAAAGAGATCGTTATTTTCAGCAATCTCGCCCTTCTTGGCAGCCTTTGACACCAATTTTTCCAAAGGCGATGCGGCTGTCACTATAGGCAGGGCTTTTTCAAGGCGGGTTTGATATTCATCAACACCCGTGGGCATGTACATGCCTTTCGTCAGCCGATCACGCAACGCAGAAGGTTTGCAAATTGATTCTGTGATTTTTCTATCAAGGTTGTCGAGAGGCTTGCTGATCCATGCGACAGGATGGAATACACGACGCAGACTGCGCACCACAATGCTGGGGTGGTTACGGATCAGTTCTTCCATCGCGCGTTCTGCTTCATACAGGTGATGCTGAACCGCGCGTTGCATGACAGGAACATCATCCGATTGGCGGTCTTCATAATTGAAGCGGCGGAGGGATTGTGAGGCCAGATACATATGGCTCAGGAAATCACCGTGGCGCGCTGAGGTGCGTTCTTCACGCACCAGTTTAGGGCCTAATGTGACAAAGCTCAGTTCTGCAAGTGTTGCAAATTGGGCAGAGAGGCGATTGATGTGCTGATAAAAGCGCCCATCGGGACCATTGACAGGTTTGGCTGTCAGATAGCCGTTTGTCAGGCCGTGTACAAAACCGCGCGCAACACTGCTGAAGGCGTGACGGATATGCTTTTTTAATAAACTTCCTGCCTCCTTGCTGTTGTTCGTTTCAACGGTTTTCATTTCCCTGAACAAATACGGGTGCCCCACGAAGGCGCCTTGGCCGAAAATCATCAGGTTGCGCGTCATGATGTTGGCACCTTCGACCGTTGTTGAAACGGGGATTGTATGACGCAGGTGTGAAACCGGATTTTCCGGGCCTTCGACGACGCCTTTACCGCCATGCACATCAACAGCGATGTCGGCAACTGTACGCGCGGCCTCGGTGGTGTGATATTTCAGAATGGCCGATGATACCGCCGGACGTGTTGTGTGGGTCTCATCAAGATCCAGATCTTGCAAGGGGCCCATGCGTGCCGCATCAAGACTGTATGTCAGGGCTGCCATCTTGCCGATCTGTTCCTGAATGCCGCCCATCTGATCAAGCGAAATGCCGAATTGTTTGCGGATGGCGGCGTAGGCTGTAGTCATGCGCAATGCGTACTTGGCAAGGCCGCCCGCGCCAGCTGGCAAAGAAATCGCGCGGCCAATCGAGAGGCAGTCGACCAGCATATTCCAGCCATTGCCCGCCTGTGACGCGCCACCAATAATGGCATCGACGGGAACGATGACATCCTTTCCCCAATGCGGGCCGTTCATGAAGGGGTAGGGCGGGCGGTGACGCTGCTTGTTTTGCACGCCTGCTGTGTCTGACGGTATCAGCGCCAGTGTAATGCCGCGATCTCTACCGCCACCCAGCAAATTGTCGGGGTCTTTCAATTGGAATGCCACGCCAATGACGGTGGAAACAGGGGCCAACGTGCAATAGCGTTTATCCCAGTTCATGCGGATATACAGTTTATCGTCGTCGCCCCTGAACACTGTACCTTCATCGGACTGGTTGGTGGCATCTGAACCGGCTTGCGGGCTTGTGAGGGCAAAACATGGAACATCTTCACCGCATGCGAGGCGGGGCAGCCAATGATCTTTTTGTTCCTGCGTGCTAGTGAACCAGCAGTTCACCGGGGCCGAGCGAGTTTGGCACCATGGTTGTGGCGCCGGCTGTTGCACTACGGCTGGCGATCTTGCTGACAATAGCAGCGTGGCCTTGGGCTGAGAAACCTTTGCCGCCATATGATTTCGGAATAACGAGACCAAAAAATCCCTTTGTTTTCAAGTATTCCCAAACACGCGGTTCCAGATCCTTCAGCTCCTCGCGGATCTTCCAGTCATCAATCATACGGCAGAGTTCTTCTGTTTCATGATCAAGGAAGGATTGCTCTTCCGGAGTCAAGGAGGGGACCGGACGCTCCAGAAGGCCTTGCCAGTCGGGGCTGCCTTTGAACAGTGAGCCTTCAAAGCCGACAGTGCCTTTGTCCAGTGCGGCCCATTGTGTCGGTGTGATCGCCGCACGACTTTTCTTAAAAAACTCAAGAGCGGAATTGTCGAAGTCCTTGCTGAACTGATAGACAGTTTGGGCCACTGCTGTTGCGTTTTGCCAAAAAGCTGCAAGTTGATTTTTGCGCGGACGGTCGCTCATGGTGTCGTTCCCTGTTAAGCTTCTGATTATTAAGGTGTTATTTCCAACAACCTAATCAATAGACCGCAAGGGGTAAAGAGCTGTTTTATGTTGCAACGCAAGGTGTCTAGGGCGTTGAAACAGAACGCGCAATCACCATCTTCGCCTTTTCAATCGCTGTCTGGAAACTGTCCACTTCCAGAATATCGCTGTGATGATCGAAAAAGCCCATCTGGCGCAGGATCTCGCGGCAGCGCGGCTGCATGCCGGCGATAATGACCGTCGTACCCTGTTTGCGGCAGCGATTGATAAATTCTTCCAGCGCTGTGTCACCGCTGGCATCGATCAGTGGGACGTTGCGCATGCGCAAGATAAACACTTTGGGGGCCGCCGTCAGATGGTCCAGCACGTCGAGCAACCGAGAGGCAACGCCAAAGAAGAAGGGGCCGCGGATCTGGAAGGCTTCAACACCTTCCGGCAGGCGGTCGCGCTGCATTTCTTCATCCTTGTTCGGAACCGTCAGGTCATCGACGTCATCTTCAATCAGTGATGTGGATGTCTGCATCTCGACCGCCTGTGACATGCGATGCATAAACAGGAAGGCCGCCAGCACAACTCC
Organism: Alphaproteobacteria bacterium; assembly: GCA_035904625.1. Lineage (GTDB taxonomy): Bacteria > Pseudomonadota > Alphaproteobacteria > Micavibrionales > Micavibrionaceae > Micavibrio_C. The sequence goes on from JAMHVA010000135.1 coordinate 3,304, forward strand.
GACTTCGATGGCGACGGTCAGGTCAACCATGACGGTCAGCAGAAATGTGATGACAAGGACGGCCTTGTCGCCTAGCGGTGCGCGCATCAGATGACGGAAGCGTTCGATCTCGCTCATGTTCCACGCCACAATGACCAGAATGGCGGCAAGACAAGCCAGAGGAATGAAAGACGCCAGCGGTGCCAGAAACAGCATGAACAACAGTACGAAGATCGCATGCAGCACACCCGATACGG
>JAMHVA010000136.1:0-10168 GCA_035904625.1 Alphaproteobacteria bacterium
CCGAGTCGGTGACAAGGAAACGCATGTCAGGCTGGCCCTGATCGCGAATGGTGTGACGGGAAGCGATATGGTTCTGGGCAGCATCGCCGCAGTCGATCAATGTCACGCCCGGCCCGGCGACATCGGCGATCACATCGCGTAACAACGGGAAATGTGTGCATCCCAGAATAATCGTATCCGGCTTGTCAGCGCCCGCAAAGGTCGGGCCGATATAACGTTCAACCGCAGCCCGCGCGATAGGACCGTCAACCCAGCCTTCTTCCGCCAGAGCGACCAGTAATTGCGTTGCTATACCCGTGACTTTAATCGAAGTGTCCATCGCCTCTATGGCGCGTGCATAAGAGCCGGAACGAATGGTCGATTGTGTCCCCATCACCAGGATATGTTTATTCTTCGTCGCCTTGATCGCGGCGGCAGCCGCGGGCGGCACCATGGAAATGACCGGCACAGGGGCGATAAAATCGGCAATCGCTTCGGCGGCATGAACGGAGGCTGTATTGCAGGCGATCACGATCATTTTCACATCATATTGCATCAGGATATGCGCGAGGCCAACCGAATATGTGCGGACCGTATCGGCGCTTTTGGTCCCGTACGGCACCCGTGCGGTATCACCCAGATAGATGAAGCGTTCGCCCGGCATCGCCGTCATCAGCGCGCGCAGGACCGTGAGGCCGCCAATGCCGGAATCAAAGACGCCGATGGGGCGTGGGTCGGATGCGAAGTTGTTTATCGGATTATTCAATGCCTTCTTCCGTTACTCTTCCAGTGTGAGGATGACTATAAATCTTTAAACTTTTGCTTTGTTAGATAGTCAGCTCCTAAATTTACGACTACAATTGCCAATAATGTCCCCACCAAATAAATTGAGTGGCCATCAAAATCTAGAAACTTTTTAATAAAGGCACAGAAAGCAATAAGAAGCGGGAATACGACCAAGATCAATTTAATCCTGGATTTGTTATAGAAAGTTTCTTTCTCATGCCCTTGGGTTAATTTATAGGCTCTCAAACGAGAGAAAAAATTCATAGAACTTTCTCCAACCCTTGTGTCTCAAGAGCCGCAAAACAAAAAAGAATTTATCATTTCAGCTTGGCGACCAGTTCGTCGATCTGTGCCGGTGTGCCGACGGATGAGGCAACAACATCAGCTTCGATGCGCTTCACCAGACCGGCCAGCACTTTGCCGGAGCCGATTTCGATCATTTCGGTCACGCCTTGCTCTTTCATCCATGTCACCGACTCGCGCCAGCGGACACGGCCCGTGATCTGATCAACCAGCAGGTTGCGGATTTGTGCAGGGTCGCTGACGGCGCTGGCCGTAACATTGGCAACAACCGGAACAACCGGCGGGCGGATATCGGTTTTACCCAGAGCCTCACGCATTTTGTCGGCTGCCGGCGCCATCAGCTGGCAATGGAACGGGGCGGATACAGGCAGTGCGAGCGCGCGTTTGGCCCCCGCTGCCGTGGCCAGAGCAATCGCGGCTTCAACCGCGCCCTTGTGACCGGAGATCACAACCTGGCCCGGTGCGTTATCGTTCGCGGCTTCGCAAATTTCAGAAACGGACGCTTCCAGCGCAATCGCCTTCACCTGATCGAATTCCAGACCGAGGATCGCGGCCATCGCGCCCTGCCCCACGGGAACCGCCTGCTGCATCGACTGGCCGCGCAATTTCAGTAAGCGCGCCGTGTCGGAGAGCGTGAAGGAACCGGCAGCGGTGAGCGCGGAGTATTCACCCAGTGAATGACCAGCGACAAAGCCCGCGACGTTCGGCAGAACGATCCCGGCATCTTTCGTCAGGATATTCATGACCGCCATTGATACGGCCATTAGCGCGGGCTGGGTGTTTTCAGTCAGGTTGATGTCGCTTTCGGGCCCTTCCCACATGATACGGGTGAGGTTCTGACCCAGCGCATCGTTAATTTCCTCGAACGTCAGGCGTGCTGTCGGATAGGCATCGGCCAGATCCTTGCCCATGCCGATGGATTGCGACCCCTGTCCCGGGAAAATGAAAGCGCGTGTCATATAAAAGTGCCCTCTTGTGCTTAAAAACTGCCTGATAGAAGCCTTCTTGGGCACAAATTGTCAACTGCCCGCACCCACCAGACAGTCTTTGTGCGGCGCAATTAAGACTATCTTATTGATTTTATGAAATAATCGAAGAGCACAGAGTTTTTGAATTTCGCAACGAAACGTGCTATAGTACTGGCACTTGCGTCATATAAAACTATATAAATCAAGCGGGTAGACCCTTGTCTGCCCCGTGCCTGATCTGATCCGGCATGGGCCTTGCATATGTCACCCCGCCACGGAAACCCGATAGAGGTTTAAAGCAAGCCGCGGCTTAACATAGATATGAAGGCTTGGAAGGGATTAGGAAGACCATGAATTGTTCGATTATTAACGATACCATTCAACTGCATATTGAGGGCGCCAGCAAGGATATGGATGTCCTGCTCCAGAGCAGCCCGAAAACCTATGCAAAAGCCAAGATTACGGCGGGCAGCGCCCTGCAGAACCCGGATTTGAGCAAAATGAGCCTGTCGGCCATGATCCGCCGTGTCCGTCAGGATGCGACTGAATCCGCCGTCAGCGGCCAGAAAAACTACTGGTCGGCCTTTATGGAGCGCGCCAGCTCGCGTTGCGCCAACGGCAACTGCGCTGAAAGCGCTTAAGAATCTCAAAATTTAGAACAAGGCCCCGGTTCATCCGGGGCTTTTTTCTTTGGTTTTCCACAGATTTTCCTTGATTTGAGCGGTTTTATCCGTATATTGCGGGTCATTCCATAAACCTCGCTGGCGGCACCGTGCCATCAGCTTTGTTTTGCGATTGGCAAATACAAAACCGAGAGGAGATTCGTATGCCATTTTATGAAACCGTGTTCATTGCACGGCAAGACCTGGGTACAGCCCAAGTAGAAGAGCTGACAAAGCAATTCTCTGAAATCCTGACGAAAGCCGGCGGCAAGATCACCAAGACCGAGTCCTGGGGCCTGCGCAACCTAGCTTACCGCATCAAGAAAAACCGTAAAGGTCACTATGTTCTGATTGAATCGGAAACATCGGGCGAATCCGTCATCGAGATGGAACGTAACATGCGCATCAACGAAGATGTTCTGCGTTACATGACCATCCGTCTGGACGAACTGTCGAAAGGCCCGTCGCCGATCATCGACAAATCACGCCGTGACGATGAAGACGAAGAAAGATCCGAACGTTTTGACCGTGGCGACAGAGCTGAACGTTCTGAGCGTCCTGAAAGAACCGAAAGAGAGGTTGCATAATGAGCACTCCTGAAACAACACCGGCTGCCTCTGGCGGCAAGCGTCCGTTCTTCAAACGCCGCAAGACCTGCCCGTTCTCTGGCCCGAATTCACCGGCCATTGACTGGAAGGACCCGCGTACACTGAACCGCTATGTATCCGAGCGCGGCAAAATGATGCCGAGCCGTATCACAGCTGTCAGCCAGAAGAAACAACGCGAACTGGCAAAGGCCATCAAACGCGCACGTTACATGGCGCTGATGGCCCCGGTTCGCACTGAAGCCGAAACCCGTTAAGCCGGGACCGGAAGAAAGGTATTAAAAAATGACAATGGAAGTGATCCTTCTGGAACGTGTCGAAAGCCTCGGCGGCATGGGCGAAAAAGTCCGTGTGAAACCGGGTTACGCACGTAACTACCTGCTGCCTCAGGGCAAAGCCCTGCGCGCAACAGCGGAAAACCTTGCCTATTTCGAATCGCAACGCGCCGCTCTGGAGAAACTGAACTCCGAGAAGCGCGCCGAAGCCGAGAAAGTGGCGAAGCAACTGACAGGCCTGAAAGTCTCGATGATCCGCAATGCGGCAGAAGGCGGTCAGCTCTATGGTTCCGTTACAGCACGCGATATCGCTGAAGCCATCAACGCAGCCGGCAAAGCCCAGGTTGACCGTCAGATGGTTGTCGTCAACCAGAACTTCAAGACCATCGGTCTGTTCCAGGTTCCGGTCGTTCTGCACCCCGAGGTGAAGATCGACGTGACGATCAACGTTGCCCGCAGCGAAGAAGAAGCGAAAATCCAGGCGAAAACCGGCAAAGCCGTTATCGCTGACGACAAGGCCGGTCCGGAATCCGCTGATGCGAAATCCAACCTGCTGGACGCTGACGCTCTGGCTGCTGAAGCGGCCCGCACGGCCGAAGAGTCGGAAGAAGCGGCCAAAGACGCTGCGAAATCCGCTGCGAAATCCGCAAAGCGCGCGACGAAGAAAGCCTCCAAGGCTGACGACGCCGAAGGCGAAGACGAAGCCACAGAAGAGTAATTTTCTTCTGCAAGAGTTTAGGGAAAGGCCGGTTTATAACCGGCCTTTTTTCATCACCGTCATCCCGAGCGCAGCCGAGGGATCTTATCAAGCTTCTCCCGGGTCAGATCCCTCGGCTGCGCTCGGGATGACAATTTTATAAATATGTTTCATCCCCGTGATTCACAGCCCTATCTCAAGGCGTATATGGAACAGAAACCGACGTAGGTGTAATGTGAATTCATGTCACCCGATGCCGCACGTAAAGCCACCAATGATCAGCCTGCCCTCGCCGTTGCCGAGCGCGGCTATCGCGCCCTGCCCCATCACATCGAGGCCGAACAGGGCCTCCTGGGGGCGTTACTGGTTGATAACCGCGCCATCGAGAAAGTCGCCGACTTTCTGAAACCCGCACATTTCTTTCACCCCGCGCATCAGCGCATTTTTGGCGCGATCCAGAAGCTGATCGACCGCAACCAGACCGCTAGCCCCGTGACCCTGAAAGGTTATTTCGAGCAGGATCAGGATCTGGCGAGCGTGGGCGGCGCTGAATATCTCGCTGATCTGGCAGCCAGTGTGATCACCATCGTCAACGCTGAAGATTACGCGCGCAATATTTATGATCTGTATATGCGGCGCGAATTGATTGCCGTCGGTGAAGATGTCGTCAACGAATCCTTCAGTCAAACTCTGGACGAAGAGCCGATGCAGGTCATCAGCCGCGCCGAAGGTCGCCTGTATCAGCTGGCGCAAAGCGGTGAAAGCAAGGGCGGATTCGTATCGGTTCTCGATTCCGTCAAGGTGTCGATCCAGATCGCCGAGAAGGCATTCCAGACCGCCGGCAGTGTCACAGGCGTGACAACAGGCCTGCGTGACCTTGATGAGAAGCTGGGTGGCCTGCACCCCTCCGATCTGCTCATCCTCGCCGGTCGTCCCTCGATGGGAAAGACAGCGCTCGCGGTCAATCTTGCCTATAACGCCGCACAGGCTTACGCCGATAGTGGCGGCAAGGAGGGTGGACGCGTCGGGTTCTTCTCGCTGGAGATGTCATCCGACCAGCTGGCAACCCGTATTCTCGCTGACCTCTCCGGCATTTCCGGCGATAAAATCCGAAAAGGCAACATTCAGGAGGCCGATTTCCGCAAATTCGCGGAAGCCGCGCAGAAACTCTCGCAGGTGCCGCTTTATATCGATGATACAGCCGCCCTCTCCATCAGCGCCGTGCGCGCACGGGCGCGCCGCCTGAAGCGCCAGCATGGCCTTGATATGCTGGTGATCGATTACCTGCAGCTTCTGACCGGGACAGGATCGCGGCAATCAGCTGAGAACCGTGTTCTTGAAATCTCGGAAATCACCCGGGGACTGAAAGCCATCGCCAAAGAATTGCAAATTCCTGTTCTGGCCTTGTCGCAGTTATCGCGTGCGGTCGAACAGCGCGAAGATAAACGCCCGATGCTTTCCGACTTGCGTGAATCGGGATCAATCGAACAGGACGCCGACGTCGTGATGTTCGTGTATCGTGAGGAATATTACCTCTCGCGTTCGGAACCCAGCATGGACGAACCGGATAAATACGCGAAGTGGCAGGAAAAGATGGGCCGCGCGCACAACGTCGCCGAGTCGATCATCGCCAAGCAGCGTCATGGTCCGATTGGTACCGTGCGTATGTTCTTTGATCCGAACCTGACACGTTTCTCGGATCTTGAGCAAACTCACAGCGAACCTGAATATTAGAGCTTTGATCGTTTCACTTGAATGGCGTTGCTGCGTCGCTCACGTACATTATTGTACGCTGCGCTCCTTGCGCCTGATTCAATCAAAACGCTCCTCGCTCTCATTCCTTCGATATATATCGAACACCAGCGGTGCGTCGGCAACGGCAAGCGTACCGGGATAGTAGTCGCCATAACTGATCTCAATTTTCCCTTCGGAACGATAAGCACCCCATGCTTTCTGGAACGCCGATGACACAGACCAATAAGCCGGGAAATTGAAGACGCCCTTCCCCGTCAAATCCAGCCGCGCGATCAGGATGGTTTGCGGTTTGAATGTTTCCAGATCCTCGGCAATCATCTCGGCATAATCTTCCTTGAGTATGCGGGCACGATCCGGATCTGTTGTTTCCAAAGACAAGATGGAAGGGAGGAACCAGAAAGACGGAAATCTTGATGCATGCAGATATCCGGTTTCATACGCTGTCTCATGCACGATGCCCATGCTGTCGCTGAACATCAGGAAACGGCAATCATCTGCCTCGGAAAGACATCCCGCCTGCACCAGTTTCGTGAGCGGCATGTGCATGTAATCGTCATGGACGGGCAGATCAAAATTCGGCCTGAATATATACAACAGCCCCGCAACCATCATCACAGTGGTGAGTGCTGCGGCATTGATCTTTGAAAGTCTGACTTCCTTTTCCATGAACCATGCGACGCAAAGGGCAATCGCCGGAATCAGGAATGCAAACATCGGCAACAGATGATAGAAGAACCCTTTCTGCTGGACGATGAAGGGGACCAGACTGCATAGCGCCCCCACGCCCAGAAACAGGACCAAATGACCAGCCTCATATTTCTTCTGCAAAAGGAACCCGGCCACGATGGCAAGCACGCAAGGAATGGCCAGCATGGCTGCCTGTTTGAATACGTCAGCATTGACGGTTGTCACGTACAGTGACAGGACTTCCGGCAGGATGATTTGAATATAATCAGGGAACAGAAAAAGATTCACCGTGATGTAAGTCAGACCACATAAAACGAGACTGATGAAGTCTGGATCTTTGATTGCTGAAAGATCGCGCCGCACCCCGATGCGGTGAAGAATCATCAAGGCCGGAATCAGACCATGATGCGGTTTCATAAATACAATCAAGCTACCGAGTACGAAGAAAGCCCATACCGCCCCTTTCTTCAGAGGAATATTTTGCGTTACACCCCATTGCAGCAAAGCAAAGGGCACGATCACCATCGCGATGATGTGCTCACGTTCAGCATAAACAGACGTCGTCATTACTGTGAGCGCCAGCGCATATGCGGCGACCACAAGAACCCAAAACGGTTGCGACAGCTTCAGAACAGCTGACAAGGCATAAGCCAGCATCGACCCCGATAGCGCCAGCAGGATCATGATGTAGAAAAATAGTGTAATACCCAGATCCAGCGCCGTTACTTTGCTTGCAAAATAAGGCAGGGCGTATGCGAAGAAATTATAGGGCGGGTTGGGTTCATATATGAAGGCAGCAGATGAATATCCCGACAGCCAGCGCGACAGCGCCTCGATCAGCCAGAGCACGTCGCTATGAGGCGGCGTGCGCAGGATGCTGGCAGCCCATAACGATACCGCCCCCGCAACGACAAGCAGGGCGATACCAAGGATAACTGTATTGAAGCGGGACTGAGAGGGCATCTTCGATTTTCCAAAGACGATTGTAAGACCTATACTTGGAAATGCCGCGATAAAAATCACCCGGCTTTGAGAGCCGGGTGGAGTGAATACGCTTAGGACGCGAAAACCTTGCTGTAAATTTTAATTCTGGAGACCCTGTAAAACTCAGAACTTATCTTTTATTTCGTTCAACTCGCTTATTTTGTAATAACTTTACTAAATCTATCTTGTTTTTTGTAATTAAACAATAAAAAATGTAACCCTCTGCCGCTTGAGAATTTCCCTTTTGCCATATAGGGTTAGCGCATGATTTCCCACGAAAAGAAGACAGAAAAGACAGATTTGCCGCCTGCCCGGGCTTCCGGTGCTGCCGCAAGTCCTGATTCGCCGTTTGGCCGCCTGACCATCGATCTGGGCGCGGTCACATCGAACCATGATTTGTTCCGCAAGACCGTTGGTCCGGCCTGTCATGTTGCCGCCGTCGTCAAGGCAGATGCTTACGGTTTGGGAATGGTGCCGATCGCGCGAGCCCTGTACCGCCACGGGACCAAACGTTTCTTTGTCGCCACACCTGGCGAGGCGCTGGCGCTGCGCGACGCCCTGCCCGATGCTGCGATTGCCGTTCTGGGTGATGGACTGCCCGAGGCCGGACGCGATTTCATCGAAGGCAACATCGATCCGGTTCTGAACAGCCTGCATGAGATTGATCTGTGGTCAGATCTGGCGGCAAAAACAGGCAAGCGCCTGCCCGCCATCATCCATATCGATACCGGCATGAACAGGCTGGGCCTGTCGGTGAAGGAAGCCGATACGCTGACCCGTAATCCGGGCCGGTTGCAGAATCTCGATGTAAAAATCGTGATGAGCCATTTTGCCTGCGCCGATGAGAAGGATCATCCGTTGACCGCTGTGCAATATGAACGGTTCAAGACATTTGCCGCGCATTTTCCGCAGGCGCAGAAATCTCTGGCCAATTCATCCGGCCTGTTCCGTAGCCCTGATTATCATTTCGACATGGTGCGACCGGGGATCGCGAGTTACGGCGGCAATCCGACACCTGAAACCACCAACCCGATGAAGCCCGTCGTCGCGCTGGAAGCGCGTATCCTGCAAATCCGCCATATCGAAGCCGGTGATACGATCGGTTACAGCGCCACGCACCATTTCGATCACCCCGCCGTGACAGCCACCGTGGGCTTAGGCTATGCCGACGGTTTCCACCGTGCGCACAGTGGCAAGGCGCATGTTTACTGGCGTGGCATTGCCTGCCCGCTGGTGGGGCGCGTGTCGATGGATCTGGTGACGGTTGATATTTCACATCTGAAAGACAATATGCCACGCCCCGGCGACTGGTTCGAAGTGCTGGGACCGCATCAGGATGCCGACCAGCTGGCGGCCAGCGCGGGTACGATCTGTTACGAAGTACTGACCAATCTGGGCAAACGATACAAGCGGATTTATTTGAACAGTTAGTTTTCTCCACAGCACGTACAGTGTGACTTCAAAAAATATCGTCATCCCGAGCGCAGCCGAGGGATCTGCGTCATTTGATAGCGGGTCAGATCCCTCGGCTGCGCTCGGGATGACGGTGGTTAGAGATGAGGCTTGATGGTGGAAGTGATTCTTTGTGCCAGCTTACGATAATGTTCACCTGAAAATTCCCGGCACCCTTGATCCGCCGGAACCGTATCCGACAGCCGTAAGGATGGCGGCACATCCACATCGGCCAGAGGTGCGTACTGGTTGTAAACATCGTCCGGGAAGCGATAGTCCCACCATTCAGACGGCAGAGGCCGCAACGGACGATTGAAACAGGCCGCGGCATCCAGAAACGCATTCGTCAGCAAATCGCGGTTGCGCCGTACATCGTTGGTCAGATTCACATATTCACGGTGGGCCGGGTTATGATCTTTATCCGCGCCACCTTCGGGCAACGCATCGACGAGGGTTCCCATATCGAGCAAGGTGCCGTCAGCCCCGCGCAACGACACGTCAATCGCCATGCCGCGCGGGTGACCGCCCTTGCCCGGCGGCGCAAACATCCGTAACGGTCCCTCCGCCGTCCAGTGCGGGTGGGCTTTGACAATCGGGGTATCGCAGATCAGCGCCTGTACGGTGGTCGTCCGTAAACCGTCATGAAGGATGAGGGTCGCATTTCCGCGCTTCCTGACCAGATGGGCCGTGACCAGCACGATTTCCGCCATGTCCCGATGCAGCGACAGGCGTGCATCCGGGCGGTAGACCGGGCCGCAGAAACTCATCTCGCCGGCATACATCACATCGATCTCAATCGGGTGATCGCCAAGGAAGAGATCCATCGGTATGAGATCGGCAGGATCGATAGTCTTCATAGGAGCCTTATTCATCAATTCAAACAACGAGATAGGATAGAAACAGGTTCTGGATTTCCCCGCCGAAATGCTTTAGGGTCGAAAGCTGTGCAAACGGCTCACCCGAGCCGTAAAACCCGAACGGTAAAAAAGAGTATAGCAGATGGTCAGTGATGTGA
>JAMHVA010000137.1:0-5272 GCA_035904625.1 Alphaproteobacteria bacterium
GATGATCAAATGGCTGGAAGACAAGAAAATCGGTGAAGGCCAGACCACCTATAAACTGCGTGACTGGTTGTTCTCACGCCAGCGTTACTGGGGTGAACCATTCCCGATCCTGCACAATCAAAAGACCGGCGAAATTCAGGCTGTGCCTTATGATCAGCTGCCGATCACACTGCCGGAACTGACCGAATACAAACCGACCGACACGGGCGAGCCGCCGCTGGCACGCGCGACCGAATGGATGAAGGTCGAGATGGACGGTGAAACGCTGCTGCGTGAAACCAACACCATGCCGCAATGGGCGGGTTCGTGCTGGTACTACCTGCGTTATATGGACCCGACCAACGACAAGATGCCGTTTGATCCCAAGGCCGAACAATATTGGGGCCCGGTCGATCTGTATGTCGGCGGTGTTGAGCACGCGGTTCTGCATCTGCTCTATGCCCGTTTCTGGCACAAGGTTCTCTACGATTGCAAACTGGTGCGCACCAAAGAACCGTTCAAGAAACTGTTCAATCAGGGCATGATTCTGGGCATTAGTCACCGCGACGACAAGGGCAAGTTCTACGGCCCGAACGATGTCGAATACCGCGACGGCAAGCCGTTCGTCAAAGGCACCGATACCGCACTGATCGCCCGCGAAGAGAAAATGTCGAAATCCAAGCTGAACGTCGTCAACCCGGATGACGTGGTGGCGGAATTCGGCGCGGATTCACTGCGCTTGTATGAAATGTTCATGGGCCCGCTGGAAGCGGTGAAGCCATGGCAGACCAGCGGCGTCAAAGGCGTTCATGGTTTCCTCGAACGTGCATGGTCGCTGCTGATCAACCTCGAAACTGGCAAGCTCAACGATTTTATCACTGATGAAAAAGAGTCCGCCGCCACCGACGAACTGCGCCGTGAGATTAATATCACGGTCAAGAAAGTCGGTGATGATATCGAGAATATGCGTTTCAACACCTCGATCGCCAAAATGATGGAGCTGGTGAATCTCGGTAAGAAACAAGACAAGTTCCCGAAGGAAATCGCTGAGAAATTCGTGCTGGTGCTTAGCCCCTTTGCCCCGCACATGGCTGAAGAACTCTGGGCACGTCTGGGTCATACAGAAAGCCTCGCCTATCACCCATGGCCGTCCTACGACCCGAACTGGCTGCAATCCGACACTGTGCTGGTGACCGTGCACATCAACGGCAAAAAGCGCGCGGAAATACAGGTCGGGCGCGGTCAGGCCGAAGCCGAAGTCAAGAAGATGGCGCAAGATCTGCCCACCATCGCCGAGAAGCTGGAAGGCCAGAGCATCAAGAAGGTAATCTTCGTTCCTGAAAAGCTCGTCAACTTTATCGTCTAGATGAAGATGGGCCACATCGAAATCATCGCCGGTGTGGGCGCAGGCAAAACAACGCTGGGACAAGCCCTTGCACGCCGTGGCCTGGCGTTTTCACCGGAAGAGTTCGAGAGAAACCCTTTCCTCGTGCCCTTTCATAAAGATCCGTGGTCGTGCGCGTTTGAATTCGGCATGACCATGCTGGCGCTGCACTATAATCAGCTGAACATGCAGGAAATCCCGGCGGCGCAGACAATCTTCGACTTCTCATTGATCACAAATGAAGCCTACGCACGATCCTATGCCGATTTCAAATTAATGAAACCGGCTCTGGCACAAAATTATATCGACACCGCCCGTACCGCACGGCACGAATCAAGAAAACCCGCCTTGCGTATATTGCTAGAACTCCCTTCATCCGTTCAAATGGAACGCATACGCCAAAGAGGACGGGAGCTTGAGAAAGAGGACCGTACCAGCCAACCTTTCATCGAAACGCTCAACCGTCATATTGCTGCCGTCGTGAGTGAATTGAATGATGGCGTGCCGCTACTGCGACTGGATGCAGTCGCCCATGACTGGGTCAACAATCCAGCAGATGGAAAAACGATTGCTGACCAGATCCGCAGATGTCAGATCGAATGAGGTTTCTTCCGGGAATTGCGCCATAAAATCGTGATGAACAGCCCCTTGGCGAGCGGCAAAATCAGCAACGACAGCACCACAGCCAACCCCGGCCACAAAACCATCGGCACCCACATCGGCCACGTGGAATCCTTTTCCACCTCCAGCAGGATCGGTACGACGATATGCCCAACCAGCAAGATGGTCAGCCATGCCGGACCGTCATCGGCACGGATATGGCCATAAATTTCGCCGCAAGCACTGCAACTCTCCACCTGTTTCAGATAGCTTTTAAAAAGCTTGCCTGCGCCGCATTGCGGACAACGCCCGGCCAAAGCGCGTTTCGCATGTGGCCAGAATGGCGGCTTTTCACCGCCAGATACGGGCACGGGGGTTTCAGTTTCACTCATTCCTCAATCTCTATCGTTTTCTGGCGACTCGTGTGCCCACGCAGAATGGTTACACGCGATGGCGCCACCTTGTAATGTTTTGCCAGCAGACGGATCATCGCTTCGTTGGCTTTTCCATCTTCAGGCACGGCTGTGACATACACCTGCATCACCGCTTGTCCATCCTCATTCTCACGCACATCGCCCACGCGATCAGATGAAGCCTTGGGCGTGAGCTTAATATGAATGGTGCGTGGCATCGGTGACACTTCCATGTTACTTTGATCGCAACGACATATATAACACAGCGAGGCCCGAAGATGAAATTTACCCGTATCACAGGAAAACCTTCGAAAAATCATTCCTCCGCCGGCGGGTTGTCGGGATCAGCCCCGTCATCAAAAGGCCCAAAAACCGTATACCAGATCGAACCGCATATGCATGTGCGGTTCAATGCCGATGGCTGGGTCGAAGAGCTGGGACGGGGCACCGAAGGCCTGCCCACAGGCACCCCGCTCGGCGGGCTGGCCAGCAGCAAGCTTGACGATATCTACGCCCGGCGGTTTTACGACCTGTATAGCCGTGTGATCATTTTCGATATCCGGCCACGACGGGAGACCGATCTGACACGCGCAACGGGAACCATCGCGTTTCGCGATCTGGACCCTGATTCACCCATGCATCAACGTGTGAACAAAATTATCGCGATCGCGAACGAACAATTCCAGATGAATATAAAGCCACTGGCCTGACCGGCGCTTAATCGCGGCAATACGCATCGCGCTTACTGACAATCACACAATCGAACTTTCCGGCGAACGCCGGAACCCCGGTTTCATCACCACTGGCACTGCGGATAATATCCGTCTGGCCGGAGCCTTCGAAAATGATTTGATCCTGAATAAAACCGCCCTTGGAAGAATGCTGGCTATCCTTGCCGACCAGAGTGACTGTGAAAGTCGTATCCTTGTTCAGCGACAATTCCATGTAGCGCCCTTCTTCTGCACTGTTCCAGCGCCCCACCCAGTCTTCCGGATCGACGCCCACCTCGCCACCCGGCGAACGGAAGGGGACATTACCTTCGGCCATCGCCTGCATGCGTCGCATGATCTCATCCTGCGCCGCCTTTAGTTCTTCAGGCGTGCGACTGGATTGGATTTGCGCAACCATGTCACGGTCAACCAGCCAGTCTTGCGATTCATCTACCGTGATATACGGACTATCCCGAACGGGCGCCTCTTCCGAAGCGGCATCACCCGGCGCAGCGACAGCCGCCGCTGCCGTCTCTTCCGGCATAGGAGCCATCATTTGAGGTTCGACAGGTTGAGACGCCGTAATCTGCACCGCAGCCGCAGGAATATCCGCCTTGGCCTCTTCCTTTTTACAGGCCGCCAGCGGCAGGAAAGCCAGCAGCACCAGCATCAGGCAAAAACGGGTTGTCTTCATCGTTTATCACTCCTTATCCGGGGCATCATAATCGGCTTCACCGCCCAAGAATACTGATTTTCACCGGCGCAAGGCAGAGAAATGTTATTGAAAAACAAAGGATTAAAAAATAAGTACCAAAAGGTACAAAAACAGATTGACGATGCAAGGGCAGCGGGATATATTTGTACTTAATGGTACATAATTTAAATCAAGGAGATCATCATGACCCACAAACACAAGCTGACCCCGCTTCTGGACCGTAGCTTCGATAACGACCAAGGCGACCTTGCGATACTACGCACCGGCACGACTTACGCCATGAACAGCTTTGAATAAACCACACAACTCAACATAGGAGACCGTCATGTTACAGACAAATTTTCAGGACCAGTTTTTCTCTCACGCAATGCACCAGCTTTTCAACAAGCAGGGCGCACAGTTTAAATCGGATAGCACCGAACCTCCCGTACGCAAATGGCTGCGCGCACATAACGAATTATAATTGTCAGGAGAACATCATGAAATTCTTTACATGGACACAGAATGAAATCGACAGTTTCAACGCCCATATCGCCCGGCAGGATGCCCGTATAAGTCAATTGCGACATCAGGTTGCAGGGATGAAATAGCCATCAGGGAGGGTCATCGCCATGGGAAACGAGTTTAAGTCATCGACCATCGGCAGGGACACCGCCCTGATCAGGGATCTGGAACGCCGGATCAGGATTGCCAAAGTGCGATATAATATGAAGTATCACATTCATATGAATTGATGAGAGGCATGCATGAGCGAAGAATGTTATTGAGGCTGGACCTGATCGGTGCCAGCCTCAAGCTTTATCTGCATAAAATCTGGTGTTTTTTATCAGGCTGGCAAAACCTTCAGCGCATGTCTGGCAATCGCTTTCAGATCATCGCAGCAGACATCGCCAACACTTTGCACCGACATGCCGTTCAGAACAGTCGTATAGAAACGTGCCAGTTCATCGATATTCGTACCGCTGGGCAGATCGCCGTCCTCGAGCCCGCGTGCAAAACGCTCCCGCAGGACATCGACAATCATTTCCCGGTGACGGGTCGCTTCCTGCTTCACAGCTTCAGCCTCATCGCTGCACGCAAGCGCACCTTGCACCGCCATGCACCCCTGCGGCGTTTCCTTGCAGGCAAATGCGCCCGCCGATTGCATCAGGAACGATTCAACGGCCTCGCGCACCGTCGGTTTGTCGAGTGAGGCGCGAAAATGCGTCATCGCCTGCTCCAGATAACGATCAAGCGCCTTGCGAAACAATTCTTCCTTATTGCCGAACGACGAATAGATACTGGGGCGGTTCATGCCCATCGCCGTCGTCAGGTCTGGCATCGACGTGCCTTCGTACCCCTTGCGCCAGAAGACATGCATGGCCTTTTCAAGGGCCTCATCGTAATCGAAAGCGCGTGGTCTTCCAGCGGGCATCATCGGCCTCCTTAATTTGTACTCTTAGGTATAATATATACGTTTATTTCCCGATTG
>JAMHVA010000138.1:0-3519 GCA_035904625.1 Alphaproteobacteria bacterium
TGGCGTTTTGTTCGCCTGTCATGCTCATGACGAAGGGAACGACCACAAAGAAAAGTGTTCCGAGAGAGAAGAGTTCCTTGGAAAGAAGTTTCAGCATACACGCCAGCCCTTGTTGTTTTGTTGTCCTTATACTCCTGAGTATGCCTTAACAATTTTAATCTCTCTTTAACGATTGATGGGAATTGCCTCAAATTTTATGGATTTTCCGAACCTGTCGCGCTGCACCAATTCTGGCCCCTGCGGCTAGAAAAAGCATAGCGAATCCCTTACGTTATTAACGTTCTTTCAAACAGGGAAAACAGGATAGACAAGTATGTCATCAAACGCTGCGGCCGCGCTTCGTCAGGTATCGCTGAAAGATAAATTTGAGCTGGATGAAGGTGTCGCCTACATGTCCGGCATTCAGGCGCTGACGCGTTTGCCGATTGTCCAGCGCAAACGTGATCTGGCCGCCGGGCTGAACACGGCGGGCTTTATTTCCGGTTATCGCGGTTCACCGCTCGGCGGGTATGACCAGTCGCTGGAACGCGCGAAGAAATATTTTGACGAACTGAACATCAAATTCATTCCCGGCGTGAACGAAGATCTGGCTGCGACCGCCGTGTGGGGGACGCAGCAGGTCGGGTTTTATCAGGATCATAACGTCGATGGCGTGTTTGGTATCTGGTATGGCAAGGCCCCCGGTATTGATCGTTCGGGTGATGTCATCCGCCATGCCAATGCCAACGGTACTGCGCCGAAGGGCGGTGTGCTGGCAATTTTCGGTGATGACCATGCGTGCAAGTCATCGACGTTGCCCTGCCAGAGCGATCATGCGCTGTATGCCATGCAGGTGCCGCAGCTTTATCCGGCCAGTATTCAGGAATTTGTTGAATACGGTCTGCTCGGGATTGCCATGTCGCGTTATTCCGGTTGCTGGAGTGCGCTGAAAGTCACGTCAGAGACAGTTGAGACTTCGGGCACGGTCGATCTGACCCGTGAAACACGCCAGATCATCCTGCCCGGTGATGATGAATTCACAATGCCGCCGGGTGGTGTGCATATTCGCCTGAACGACACGCCGCGCGAGATTGATTACCGCCTGCAGAACTTCAAACTGTTTGCCTGCCATGCGTTCGCGCGCAAGAACAATATCGACCGTGTGGTGTGGGATTCACCAAAACCGCGTTTCGGCATCATCACGTCCGGCAAGTCGTATGGTGATGTACGTCAGGCGCTTCTGGAGCTCGGGATCACCGAACAGGTGGCCAAGGATATTGGCCTGCGCCTTTATAAGGTCGGTATGACATGGCCACTGGAGCCGAAGGGAGTTCAGGCGTTCGTCGAGGGTCTTGAAGAAATTCTGATCGTTGAAGAAAAACGCGAATTCATCGAATATCAGCTCAAGCAACAGATTTTCAACTGGGATGCCAAGCGACGCCCGGTGGTGGTGGGCAAGTATGATGAACATCGCAACCGCTTGCTGCCGCTGCATAACGATCAGTCTGTAGGCCTTGTCGCACGTATCATCGCGCAGCGTATCAGCCGTTTTTATCACAGCCCGCAGGTTGATCGTGCGTTGACCTTCTATGCCGACTATGAGAAGAAAATGGAGAGTTACGTTCCGGTAACGCTTCGCCGCCCGTGGTATTGCTCGGGCTGTCCGCACAATACATCGACCAAGGTGCCTGATGGCAGCTTTGCGATGGTCGGTATCGGTTGCCATTACATGGTGCAGTGGATGGACCGTAATTCGTCGCTGTGTACGCAAATGGGCGGGGAAGGCGTGCCGTGGATCGGTGCTTCGGCCTTTACCGATACCAAACATATCTTTGCAAATCTTGGCGATGGTACTTATTTCCATTCCGGCACGCTGGCCATTCGTGCGGCGGTGGCGGCCAAGGTCAATATTACCTACAAAATTCTTTATAACGATGCGGTTGCCATGACCGGCGGCCAGCATGTTGATGGCGAACTGCCGGTTTACCGTGTCGCACAGCAAGTGATGGCTGAAGGTGTTGCCAAATGCTGGATTGTGACTGAAAATCCGGAAAACTATGCCGACCGCAAGGGTATTCCGGCGGAGGTTCCTGTTCTTCATCGCAGCTGGATGGATAAAATCCAGCTTGAAGCGCGCGAGATTCCGGGCACGACGATCATCATCTATGACCAGACCTGTGCCGCTGAAAAACGCCGCCGCCGCAAGCGTGGCCAGTATCCTGATCCTGCAAAACGCGTGATGATCAATTCTGCTGTCTGCGAAGGTTGCGGTGATTGCTCGGTGCAGTCGAACTGTGTTTCGGTGCAGCCACTGGAAACTGAATATGGCCGCAAGCGCCAGATCAACCAGTCAGCCTGCAACAAGGATTTCTCTTGCCTGAAAGGATTCTGTCCGTCATTCGTGACGATTGAAGGCGGCCAGTTGCGTAAGACAAAGGGCAGTGATGCGGCTTCTGTATTCGCCACAATCCCGCAACCCAAAGTCCCGGCGCTTGAAAGTGCCTGGAACGTGATGGTCACGGGGATTGGCGGTACGGGTGTTCTGACCGTGGGCGCCCTGATGGGTATGGCCGCGCACCTTGAGGGTAAGCGTTGCGCGATCCTCGATTCCACAGGCCTTGCGCAGAAGGGCGGGGAAGTCCTGTCTCACGTTCGTCTGGCCCCGACGCAGGATGAGCTTCGTACTGGGCATATTATTACTGGTGGCACCGATCTGTTGCTGGCCTGCGATATCGTGTCCAGCGTGGGTAAAGCGTCTTACGAGACACTGAACCCCGAGCGTACGCACGCTGTTGTGAATGCCGAGAACACGCCTGTCTCTGCCTTTGTCCTCAACAACAAGATGGATTTCAAGAATGATGATATCCGTCAGGAACTGCAAGCGGCGGTCAAAGACTTCTCTTATGTCGATGCCACATCAGTCACCGGCACATTGCTGGGTGATGAAATGGGCACCAACGTGTTCATGATGGGCTATGCGTGGCAGCGCGGGTTGGTACCGCTGACGGAAGCGGCAATCATGAAAGCCATCGACCTGAATAGCGTGGCGATTGATGAGAACAAGAAAGCGTTCAACTATGGACGCCTTGCGGCGTACGATCCGGCCAAGCTGGACGCGCTGGTGCAGGAAGTTGCCGGCGGCGTTCTGGAAGAACCGATCGCCCAGACATTCGACCAGATCGTCGGCAAGCGCATCAAGTACCTGACCGATTATCAGGATGCGGCGTATGCCGACCGTTATCGTCTGGCGGTGGAGAAATTCCGCGCCGTCGATCAGGATCTGGCTCAGGTCGTGGCAAAAAATTATCACAAGCTGCTGGCCTATAAGGATGAGTACGAAGTCGCGCGTCTTTATACAAACGGCGAATTCATCGAGAAGCTGAAAGCGCAGTTTGAAGGTAATTACAAACTGAAATTCAATCTCGCGCCGCCGATCATGGAAACAGAAGACCCGGCAACAGGTCGTCCGAAGAAGCGTGAATTCGGTCCATGGATGATGACCGGATTCCAGATACTGGCGAAGTTCAAGTTCCTGCGCGG
>JAMHVA010000139.1:0-4224 GCA_035904625.1 Alphaproteobacteria bacterium
CTTTCAGAAAACAGAACCCCATTATTCGCAACAATCCCGACAGGCATGCCATATATATGGGCAAACCCGCACACCAGCGTTGTGCCGTAACGTTTCTTGAACTCATCAAACTCGCTGTCATCGACAATACGGGCAATAATCTCACGCACATCGACAGGCGTTTTCAGATCCACGGGAACAACACCGTGCAATTCCGACGGATTATAAAACGGCTCGCGCGGGTCAATGCATGCGAGCGGATTATGCTTTTCACGGTTCAGATTACTGATCGCCTTGCGCGCCAGTTCCAGCGCATGCTGGTCGTTTTCAGCCAGATGGTCAGCCACACCGGAAATACGGGTATGAACATCGCCGCCGCCAAGGTCTTCGGCGCTGACTTCCTCCCCCGTAGCTGCCTTCACCAACGGCGGGCCAGCCAGAAAGATCGTGCCCTGATTTTTGACGATAATGCTTTCATCGCTCATCGCGGGAATGTAGGCACCGCCCGCCGTACAAGACCCCATGACGACGGCAATCTGTGCAATACCCTTGGCCGACATATTGGCCTGATTGTAGAAGATGCGCCCGAAATGATCGCGGTCGGGGAAGACTTCATCTTGGTTGGGCAGGTTCGCGCCCCCGCTATCGACGAGGTAAACACATGGAAGATTGTTTTGTTCGGCAATTTCCTGCGCCCGCAGATGCTTCTTCACGGTCAGCGGATAATAAGTGCCACCTTTCACCGTGGCATCGTTACAAACGATCACACATTCCTGCCCCGATACGCGGCCAATGCCGGTGATGATTCCGGCAGCAGGAACATCATCGTCATACACATTATAGGCAGCCAGTTGTGAAAGCTCGAGGAATGGCGTCCCCGCATCCAGCAGATGATTGATACGGTCACGCGGCAGCAGCTTTCCACGGGATATGTGGCGCTCACGGGCTTTATCGCCCCCGCCCAGTTCGATCTTCGCGACCCTCTCGCGCAGATCAGAAATCAGACTGTCCATATTCGCCTTGTTCGCGGCAAATTCCGGGCTGGCAGGATCGATGGCACTGGTCAGGCGAGTCATGGCAATTTTCCCCAAAAAATCAATCGGACCAGAAGTTTAGACTATAAAAAAAGACCAGACAATGCCCGGCCTTTTCCTTAACAAAACCCTTGTGAATCACCTATTTCGGAACCATTTTCCAGGGATTAGGTTCGCGCGCTCCGGGCGGCGGATCATCCTCCGAAGCGGTCAGCGGCTCATCCGCCATTTCACTCGCGACGGATTCATTCATCGCCTGCTCCCGTGCCTGACGCAGCGCACGCAGACGGTCCATGCTTTTATCCTTCATCAGAATATCGACATCTTCCTCTTCCAGAGTTTCAAACTCTTTCACCCCGTCCCAGAGCAATTTAAACTCCTCCGCATGCTCGATAATCATCCCGCGGGCATTCTCTTCCGCCTCACGGATAATCTTGTTAATGGCCTTATCGACCTTTTGTGCCTGCCATTCAGACATTGTCGAAGCAGAAACCACCCGGCTTTGGTCCGGCATATAATTACGTGGCGGCAGGTCTTCATCACCATCCGCGACCATGCCGTTCTGCATTACGATATCGCGCGCCATGCTGGTGATGCGCTCAAGATCGTTTCTGGCGCCCGTCGATTTCTCATTATTAAAATGAATCATCTCTGCCATACGCCCGCCAAAAAAGTAAACCAGATACGCTTTCAGTTGTTCTTCCGTGTATCCAAACTGATCATCCTCGGGCAGGAAAGAGGTATGCCCCAAAGATTTCGTACGGGGGATGATGGTAATCTTATCAACCTTGCCTTTTAGTATCTTGGCTTGCAGATAAGCGCACAGCGCATGACCGGCTTCATGACACGCGGTCTTATCAAGTTCGCGTTTATCCTTGACCAACCCTTCACGCTTGAAGCCCATCTGGATTTTGTCTTTGGCCTCCAGTACGTCGATCATATGAATGAATTTGGCATTACGACGCACAGCCAGAATAGCTGCTTCATTCAACAGGTTCGAAAGGTCAGCACCAGAGAACCCGCGCACAGCCTTCGCAATATTTTTGAAATCGATACTCTGGCCAAAAACTCTGCGTCCTGCGAGTTTGTTCATCTTGCGCGCATGAACCTGCAGAATTTCCGTACGCCCTTTCACGTCCGGCGGCTGTAAAGTCGCACGGCGATCAAATCGTCCCGGTCGCAGAACAGCAGGATCCATGATATCAGCACGGTTGGTGGCGCCAATAATGACGACTTCTGAACTGGTCTCGAAACCATCCATCTCTACCAGCATCTGGTTCAGCGTAGCTTCGCGTTCATCATTGGAATGGCCGCTGCCTCGCGCGCGCGCTACAGCATCAATTTCATCTATAAAGATAATGCAGCGTCCTTGTTTCTTGGCTTCTGCAAACAAATCACGCATACGCGCGGCACCAACGCCGACGAACATCTCGACAAAGGCAGAGCCGGAAATTGTGAAGAACGGTACCCTTGCCTCCCCTGCAATCGCCTTGGCCAGCAATGTCTTGCCTAGCCCCGGCCCGCCTTCCAAGAGCATACCACGTGGTATGCGCGCGCCCATATTGCGGAATTTCTCCGGGTTCTTCAGGAACTCGACAATTTCCATGACTTCGGTTTTAACCTGATCGATACCCGCAACATCCGCGAATTTCACATTCGGTATGTTGCCATCGCTCAGCAGCGTTGCCTTGGATTTTGCCATGCCATGCGTACTGCCATTCGCGCCGGTACCCACGCCCATATTTTTCATCTGCTGCTGCATCTGTTTTTCGTTGCGTCTCTGGAAATAAATCCAGACACCGATCAACAGCAACATCGGCCACCATTGCGTGAAAAAACCGATGAGCGGAGCAACTTCTTTACGCGGGACAGCCCTGAGCGTGACGCCTGTATCCTTTGTCTCCTGATAGAAATTTTCATTGCTCGGTTTCTTGGCGCGGATAACTTTACCGTCACTGCTCCCGACCAGAACATATTCACCCTGCCCGGTTTCAATTTCCTTGACCTCAAGAATTTTGCGAGCCTTCACCAGATCAACAAACTGGTTATAGGGAGAGAATGAGGATTCGTATTTCTTGGTCTCTTCATCATGGCTCGAGATGTGCCAAAGCCCGGCCAGCGCCGCGATACTGAACGCCGTGATGACACGAGCGGTCTTGTTTTTCCAGATCGTCTTATAGACAGGTTCTTTAGGTTGAGAGTCCGGCTGTTGCGGCGTAGCCACGATGAGTTAGTCCCTGTTTTATCGTTATCTTTATAATTTCCAGAAATCTAGCCCGTCCCCGCACGCGGGTCAACCATCGAATTTGTAGATTTTAACTGGTTTAACAGGGCTTTAAGCCGCCTTGGGACGTTTATGCGGGATATACTGACCGGAAATTTCAGTAAACCGCCCGGGATTCCGCTGGTCGACAATAATCATGACAGACATCCCCGGTGACAGCGTTTGCGCTGACCCGTTCAGAAATACGCCCTTGTGCACCGCGCCGGATTTATCACGGTAGCGAATATTATACAGATCCATCGTCTGATCACCCTGATAGCGATCATGAATTTCCGCCATCACCGGATAGCCGGAATGCAACAGCCTCCATTCACGAATGCAATGAAGAATATTCGGCCCGTCAATCAGCAATGATAACGCAAGAAGCACGACCATCAGCAACGCCAGTGCCGGAACCTGATTGTGCCACGCAATACCAATCACGATCAGCGCGCCCATGATCGAAAGCAACCGCCTGCCCACATGGGCATGCATTTTGGCAAACTTCCGGAAATCAATCGGCGGCCTTTGCAGGGCTTGGGGATCGTTCATGTCAATATACCAATACCAAGCCCCGGCACGATGCGCCACCAGCGCTTAAACGACCCATGCCTTCACAAACTCGCTGACCTTCATCGCTTCCAGATTTTTCTGATCGCCGCAGATATCAATAATCTTCTGTGCCTGCTCCGGCTTGTAATGATCTTTGAGCGCTGCTTCGAATTTAGCTTCCAGCAGCGGAATGCCATCGCCACGGCGACGGCGGTGCCCGATCGGGTATTCAATCTCAACCCGTTCAGTGCTGGTTCCATCCTTGAAAAATATCTGTACGGCATTGGCAATACTGCGCTTGTCCGGTTCGTGATATTCAGCGCTGTAGCGTTTATCTTCTACCACTTCCATTTTATCACGCAGCATCTGAATGCGCGGATCGGCAGCCACATCGTC
>JAMHVA010000140.1:0-5699 GCA_035904625.1 Alphaproteobacteria bacterium
AAATTTCTATAGGAAATCTGGAAATTCCTTGAGGCAGGAAGACTGTCTATATCGAGAATACGCTTTTGTGGTGGCAAGTTCCCAAGGGTAGGCCTGTCATTATCGTTGCGGAAGTTCTGTATGAAATAGGTTCCCTGATAAAAACGCTTGTCGAGATCGCTGACGATGGCCGCAATATCGCGTTCATTCATAAGTCCCGTATGGACGGTTGTCCGCACTTCGAAGGGAACGTCTTTTTGTTCACAAAGAAGATTTAGAGTCTCTGAGAACAGGAAAAATTTATCTACGCCGGTGACTCGCTTAAACTTTTCGGGAGGTGCCTTGTAATCAAGCGCAATATAGTCAATAAAATTGTCGTCAATAAAATTGCGCACAATATCAGGACGCAAACCATTGGTATCGAGCTTGACCGCATAGCCCATGCTTCTGACCTGCCGTATGAAATCGGGCAGAGCCGGATAAACCGAAGCTTCTCCGCCCGAGAGCACGATGCCATCCAGCAAACCTTTCCGCTTCTCAAGAAACGCCAGAACTTTTTCCAGACTCTGGCGTCCCCGGCCTTTGACGATTTGCGGATTATGGCAGTATTCGCAGCGCATGTTGCAACCGGAAAACCATATAATGCACGCCGTTCGCCCTGGAAAATCCAGCATGGTGAACGGCGTGACACTATATATGGGCAAGGCATCAGACATGACGGAACAGGCTTCCCGTATCGACCTGATCTTCACGGAAGTGGCGGCGCTCTTTGTGTTCGCCTTTCTTGCCGGTATTAAAGCTGTCAACCGGGCGGAAATACCCCATGACGCGTGTCCAGACGCTGGTTTTCGCGCCGCATTTCGGACATTCCGGCTGTTCCCCGTTTAGATAGCCGTGCGTTTCACAGGTTGAGAATACCGGTGTGACCGTGATGTAGGGCATCTGGTAATTCTCGATCACTTTCCTGACGAAGTTCTTGCAGGCTTCGGCGCTGGAAAGACGTTCGTTCATATAAAGATGGAGAACCGTTCCGCCGGTATATTTACACTGTAGCTTATTCTGCAATTCCAGGGCTTCGAACGGATCGTCTGTATGCCCCACCGGGATCTGGGAAGAATTGGTATAATAGATATTATCTCCTGATCCGGCCTGAATGATGTCACTATAATATTTTTTATCCTCCTTGGCGAAGCGATAGGTTGTCCCTTCTGCAGGCGTGGCTTCAAGGTTATAGAGATTGCCTGTTTCCTCCTGATAGACCACCATGCGTTCGCGCATGTGCTCAAGTATCTCAAGCGACATGGAGATGCCGCGCTCATCGGTTATGTCGTAGGCATCATTGGTAAAATTGCGCACCATCTCGTTCATGCCGTTGACGCCAATCGTCGAGAAATGGTTACACAGGAACGGCAGGTAGCGCGCGGTGTAAGGGTACAGGCCGCGATCGTACATTTTCTGTACGAAGGCGCGCTTTTTCTCCAGTGTCGACTTGCCGATATCCATCAGGCGTGTGATTTCTTTCATCAATCCGACACGGTCGCCTTTGAAGCGGTACCCCAGACGCGCCATGTTGAGGGTGACGACGCCGATCGAACCCGTCATTTCTGCCGATCCGAACAGCCCGTTGCCGCGCTTGAGCAATTCTCGCAGATCAAGCTGCAGGCGGCAGCACATCGAGCGCACAGCGCCGGGGGAGTAAGCTTCCGGATTTCTAACGCGCTCGCCTTTTTCATTCTTCATCCACTGGCTGCCAACAAAATTCTGGAAGTAGGACGATCCGACCTTGGCGGTGTTCTCGAAAATCGCCTGCGCCACTTTGGAATTCCAGTCGAAATCCTCGGTGATGTTGACCGTCGGGATCGGGAAGGTGAAAGGCTGGCCGGAGGAGTCGCCCTCGGTCATGACTTCATAATAGGCGATGGCGATCATTTCCATCTCCGGCGCGAAATGCTTGAAGGTCAGGTCTTCCAGCATGCGAATTCCCATGTCGCGCTGTTGTGCCCGCGTCAGCAATTCATCATTGCCGATACCGCGGAAGAAATGCTGGTCTTTATAGGTGGGGAACGACCCTTGCAGATCTTCCGGCACGGTAATGTCCAGTGTGATGTTGGTAAATGGCGATTGCCCCCAGCGTGCCGGGACGTTCAGGTTATAGACGAACTGGCGAATCGCTTTCTTGATCTCGCGGAACGAAAGTTTGTCGTAGAAGACATAAGGGGCTAGATAAGTGTCAAAACTGGAAAAAGCCTGTGCGCCAGCCCATTCCGATTGCAGGATACCCATGAAATTGGCCATCTGCCCGAGAGCTTCGCGGAAGTGGCGTGGCGGGCGGGAGGACACCCGGCCACGCACCCCGTCGAAGCCTTCGTTGAGCAGGGCTCTCAAGCTCCAGCCCGCGCAATAGCCGCTCAGGCAGTCCAGATCATGGATGTGGATGTCGCCCTTGCGGTGGGCGGCACCCTCTTCAGCAGCATAAACCTCATCCAGCCAAAAATTGGCGATCACTTTTCCGGCGACGTTGTTGATCAGACCTGCATTGGAATAGCCGGTATTGGCGTTGGCATTAATGCGCCAGTCGGATTTGGAGATGTATTCCGACACGGCCTCGCTGCAATCGACCTGTGTGCCGCCATAGAGCGTGGTGATTTGATCCGGGGCTGAAGACAGAGCCTTCTTGATGATCTCCTGATTCCTTGTTTTCGAATCGGGTGCGACGGTTGTGGATTTTTGAGGCTCGAGAGAGGCGAGAATGGCGGCCATAGGGCTTCTCCTGTGATCTGTTCGTTGTGAGTAAGTTTGTGGAAAAGAAAATCGAAAAACACAAGATCTTGTGTTTTATGATCCGAGTCTACACAGCATATGGTGTAGTGGATTTGACTTGGGTCAAAAAAAGCCAGATTCAGCAGCGGGCTGCGAAGTTGGATTAATATGGATAACTCGATCCGCATATTTAGCAAATGACATATCGTGGGAGATGGCGAGGATCGTCATCCGGCCCCTCATTCGGCTAATCGTATGCATAATATTTTCCGCTGTCTGCGGATCCAGTGCGCTTGTCGCTTCATCCATAATCAGAAGGCGTGGTTTCTTGATCAAGGCTCTGGCGATAGCGATTCTTTGACGCTGTCCTCCTGAAAGGTTGCTGCCATGCCCCTGAATGATCGTATCCATATTTTTTTCCAGATGATCAATATATTCAAAAAGCTCAGAATTTTTGAGCGCGTCGATCACGTCTTCGGCGGACACGGAGCCATCACCCAACGTGATATTGTTCATGATCGTATCGTGAAACAAGGATATATCCTGTGGTATATAACCGATTGAATCTCTCCATCTCTCCTGATCGACGCTTTCGAGCGGAATGCCGTCTATACTGACAATTCCTCTATCTGGTGTAAGCAAACCTGTAACAAGGTCGATTAGCGTTGTTTTTCCTGATCCGGAAGCGCCGTGAACAAGGCAAAATGAGCCTGATTCAATAATGAGATTAAAGTCACGCAATATCTGATGGCCTCCGCAAGCATAATGAATATGCCGCAGGGTGATATTTTTTTGGAGCGTGGCTTGATAAGTACCATTGATATTATCGCGAGCATTATCAGCTGCATCTATTTTATGAAAGAAAGATGATAACGCATCTTCATTTGCGGCCATAATCTGGAAGGTTCTTTGCGCGGCAGAAATGCGCATGATCAAACGCAGAATGAGAACTGCCATGAATAATGTTTGCTCGATAGGCATCAGACTATAATGCAGGGATATATAAAATCCCAGACAGATGATCACAAGTGTGAGGGCTTCAGGAAGAATCCATAGATAATGTTCTAGCAGGGTGGATCTGAATTCTGCTTTCTGCAATGTCTCGATCGCTTTATCTATGTGCGAATGGAGATGTTGGGTTCGGTTCATGGCTTTCAGGCATTTTACAGCTTGCAGCAGGTCATTAATAAGATTGAGAATATGATGAATCTTTGCATTCTGTTCACGGCCCGCGCGGCGTGTTGCGCTGATCAGCGGTTTGAAAAAGAAGACGATAAAAAATGCCAGTGGTATGGCTATGACGGCAATCTTCCAAGAGATGAGAAATGACAAACCGACATAAGAAAGTGCGATAAAAATCAACGCTAATGTTTTGCACGCATGATTGAATGCAGTCGCTGTCTTTTGCGATTCAATCCCGAGCGCTGCGGCGCTTTCTCCATGTCTGATTTTCGATAGATAGGGCCATTTTGCCCTCAGTATCTTTTTAATATAGGCGTGGCGTAAATCAGCGGCAATTCGTGAGGATATAAATGCCATCGTCGTCATGGCGACGCAAAAGATTGTCGTTTTTATAAGTATAGTTCCGCAGAAAAGAATAAGTATGTTCAGTATATTGAGGTCCAGCTGCAGAAACGAAAACAGTGAGCCGCTTATACGCGCAATGATCGAGTGATCCGTCTCTCCGCCAACCAGTATGGATATCAGAGGAAATAAGGTTGATATGCCGATTCCTTCCAGAATTCCTGCAAGAATCAGGCAGGTGATAAGCAGGGATGACTTCCAGGGATAAAGCTTGAGGAACCGGGAGTAGGTTTTCCATTTATTTTCCAGGAATGTCATGGTTCGGTCTATCCTGTCGTGCGTTCAATCCATTCATAACCCCGTGCCTTGTGAAAGAAGCCGTTGGAGAAGGGTATATCGGGCCTCAGCGCGTGCAGTTCCGCCGATATGGCGGCTGGATCTTTGTCGCCGTCCAGCGCAGTACGAAAGAGCTTCACAACGCTCACCATGTCATGACTGTGCGGTGAAAGACGGAAATGCGTGAGGCCCATGGCCTTCAGCGCATCCAGTTCCTGCGCCAGATTGAGGCAGGTATGCGACATGGTGGCGATGCCGTTGACGGACAGGAAGGGCTGTCCTTTCAGTGTCGTCAGTGCCATGCCATCCGGATCCTGTTCGCATACGAACTGGCAGTTATCTTTGACCCGGCCATGGGCGCGGGCATGGTAGCAGCGTGCCGACAGCGCCAGCGGAATCCGGCCATAAACCTGTATTTCTGTTGTCATTCCCAATTGCCGGGCGCTCTCGCACAGAACGGCCAGCGCTTCGCCGGGCAGTTCAGGGGGGAAGCAGATATGTTGTGCGCCGTTCGCCGCCAGAAACGATAATGTATGTTCGTTATAGGCATTCATGAATGGCCCGATCATATGCGGACGGCCCTGCAGGTAATACAGCGCCGATGTATCGTTGGCCTCGACTGGTGTATCTTCCAGGGACGTCATGGAAGAAACCATCTTGCGGTCATGCTTGATCATAACCTCGGACAGCGTGGAAAACACGACGCGTTTTCCCGATTTTTGCAGATACTCCGCGACCTCGGCATAAAGCGGCTCGTAAAAAGGCGCACGCTTCGAACAGATCACTTCGCCGATATAGACCGTATCCACCGGCGCTTCATCGGCAACACGGAGATAAAAATCTTTCCACTGCGGGGCGGGCCAATGAAACTGGATTGGCCCCATCGTCAGTTGCGGTTTCATTATCGCCACCTTTTGCTTTTGAATGCGCCTTCAGTCTGTTTGTGTCCTTCGGTCAGGGCCAGAAGATCGTCGAGTTCAGGATCCGCGCCTTGCATATACGCATCTATCGTCTTGCGGAAGGATGAAACAACCGCCTCGACATAGGCTTTGGAACGCTGGCGTCCCTCGATCTTCAGCGCGGTGACGCCCGCTTTCATC
>JAMHVA010000141.1:0-2093 GCA_035904625.1 Alphaproteobacteria bacterium
GCCATCACTGATTTGATCAATGCCGAAATCTCCACCAGCCGGACGAAGGGTTTCAATCGGAACCCCTCCGATGATAACGGGATCCGGATCGCCATCGCCATCAATCAGTGTGTCCCGCGATCCAAGTGTCCTGCATATTCCTTGCGGGGCTCCTGTACAGACCGGAACTGTCGCATATTGTTCCTCGCCATAGTCGGCATCACCGGGGGCTTCGCTGCGGTCAGACGGGCAAGGAAATCTACCATTTGTCGAGACAAAGCTGGCAATCTGCGCGGACATGCTATTGACGGCAGACTGCGTGGCCAGAACTTTTTTCTGCTGTTCGTAGCTGTTGTAAATATTGACGAGCGGCAAAATCATAAATCCCATCACGATGATAACGATCGCCATTTCGATCAGGGTGAACCCTGCCTGCGCGGAAAAGGGGTTATGACGCTTATGACTTATTCGCATATGATTTGCCCTGCTGCTGTGACTCCACGAGGGTATGTACCGGCACCGCTAGGATCGCACATCGCCCCTGCGAGAGCCGGGTTGGCGACAAAGACAGTTGCGTTTGAACTACAAACCTCATCGAAGCCGTTAATACCCTGTAATCCTTTGTTGCTTTGGCACAAAATACCGGCCCCTAACGCCTCTGAAGGGGGCGTTCCGCCGATAATATCAGGACGCATCCAGCCCCAAGGGTTGAAGGCTGTCATGGATTCAAGACAGTTGGCGGCACCGGCGTCCGTCGGGGCCCCACGGGAACAAAGCCTTGTTGTTTTCAAGTTTCCTTCGACGCGAACATCGCCATTAACGTTGACTTTCGCAATCGGCAGGCATTGGTTGCCTGTGCATCCGGCGGGCGGCGTGCCGATCTGAACGTTACCATTTTGCGTGCTGATCATGCTGGGCTGGCTGGGTACGAATGTCCAGATACCGGAAGCCATTGTCGGCGTGTGCAAAACATAGTCATCGAAGTGGTTCACTCCAATGCCAGAGAAAAGCTGGACTTTATTGGTGGGGATATTCGTGACGACCGCATCAAACTGATAGACGTTATTTCTAAAACGTCCGTCATTGTTACAGTTCTCGAAATCTCGTCCGTCGGTCACAAGTCCGCAAGGTTGCGGGATTGTCCCGCCTGGGGCAAAGGCGCCTTTATTGTCAACGCCATGACTGACGATCACATAGTGGCCGCGTGCCGCACCCGCGGCCCCGTATGCCGAAGTCCTTGCTGCATCACGCCCGTCATTCAAGACCTCGATCGCGCCGTGGCCATTATTAAATGTGCCGGTGGCCGTCAGGCGTTCCGTGACGGCATACTTCATTTTATAGCCGTAGCCATCAAGTATGGCCTGATAGGGGATGCCGAGCGTTGCATAGGGTATATCGCCAATCAGGACGTTGTCCGCCACGACATCGGCGTCGGCCGTGGTGTCGACGCTGTTTGTATTGGTAACGCAGACATCGGTGATAACAGCCGTGCAGGCTGTTGCAACAGGGCCGACGACAGACTGGCCGGAACCCATATCGTTAAGCGGGATGCTGGGGTCAGCGGGCAGGGGGTACGATCCATAGCGGGCAACATACTTACCCAGCGCCGAGTGAACGACTCTTTGGTTATTGTTGGTCTCCGCCGTCACCTTCTGTTTCAGCCAAATATCGTAAATCTGGAGGGTCGGGATTAAAATCATGCCGACAACCATCATGGCGATCGCAATTTCGATCAGCGTAAAGCCTCCGGTGGAGGAAGGTTTAAACTTATGATTTACAAATGAATTCAATGGATATCCCTTCGCGATTCACAACATCACATCATAATTGTATCAAATTTTATTAAAAAGAATCTAAACGTCTATCCGAAAGATTAGTTTGCCAATTTAAGGATGAATTCAGGGGGTGTACGTCTAGGGTATTGCAGGAAAGTTTAACGATTCTTTAACGAAAGGGGCAGGATTCTCTCAAAGAAAAGATAAGACTGCGTGCGCCCTTTGCCAATCCCCTTTGTTTCATAGCGCGTGGGAATCCAGTCATGGGGGATAGTTCGCCAGTCATCAGCCGCTTGTGCCGTCCATCGGAATTGAGGGTGCAGGCTGGCTTCCGTGACC
>JAMHVA010000142.1:0-12830 GCA_035904625.1 Alphaproteobacteria bacterium
CGATTACACGGCGGCCCGCAAGAACCTGGCTGAAGTGCTGAGCGGCGCGGAAATCCTGCCACCGTCACTGACAGAACGCGCGCGCGCACTGGATCAGGTGTTTGCCCAGAAGGTCAGCGCCGTGAAAAAAGAGACAACCACACCTGACGCCGAGGGTTGATAGAACATGATCCGCCGTTTTCTTCTGTGTGCGTCGCTGGTTCTGGCCACAAGCCTGACAGCGTGTTCAAGCGATGATAAAGACGCCCCGCTGCCCGGCGAGCGCTTGTCGATTCTTGAACTGCAACGCCATCTGGAACCCGATGATGCGGCCCTGAGCGCCCAAGGCTACGTGGCCCCGACCGCATGGAAAAACGAATTCTGGCCGCAAGCGGGCGGATACCCCAACCACGCCATGCAACACTTGAGCCTGAGCGAAGGCGCGCTCAAAAAAGTCTGGAGCGCCAGCATCGGCGAAGGCAGCCAAAAAAACCTGCCGCTGATCACCCAGCCCGTCGTCGTTGACGGCAAAGTATTCACGCTGGATACAAACAACACACTGGCAGCCTTCGACGCCGCCACTGGCCGCCGTCTGTGGGACCATAACGTCAGCAAGGCCAGCGAGGAAGATCCGGTCATCGTCGGCGGCATCGCTTATTCTCGCGGGCAGCTGTATGTGACAAATGGTTTCGATGAACTGATTTTGCTGTCGCCGCAGGATGGCCGCGTTGTCTGGCGCCGCAAGATCCCAGCACCCTCACGCGCCGCGCCCACGATTTCAGACGACCGTGTGTTCGTATCGACCATGGATAACCGCCTGATCGCGCTGAACGCAACGGATGGCAAGATCCTGTGGGAATACTCAGGCATCGCCGGTTCTGCTGGTCTTGTCGGTGGCGCCAGCCCCGCAGCCAGCCGCGATATCGTGATCCCGGCATTCTCCTCCGGCGAGATTTACGCCCTGCGCGTTGAAAACGGTTCGGCGGCATGGGGTGACAACCTTTCCGGTATTCGCGCCACCAACGGCTTGAGCGGTATCTCTGATATCCGCGCCCTGCCCGTCATCGACAAAGGCGTGGTGATCGCCATCAGCTTCGGCAATCGTCTCGTCGCGCTGGATGAACGTACAGGTAATCGCATCTGGCAACGCGACATCGGCGGCTCGGAAATGCCGTGGGTTGCCGGCAACTATCTGTTCGTTGTCACCAACGACAATGATCTTGTCGGCATGGGCCGCGATAACGGATTGATCCGCTGGGTGCGCCCGCTGCCGAAATTCAAAGACCCGCAATCCCGCACAGGTCCGATTTACTGGACAGGTCCGGTTCTGGCCGGTAACCGCCTGATCGTCGCCGGTTCCGATGGCGGCGTGATGGAAGTCAGCCCCGAAGACGGCACCGTGATCCGGGCATGGGGTTCGGGCATGAATGTCGGCATCACACCGGTTGTGGCTGGCGAAACGCTCTATCTTCTGGGTAACAACGGCACCCTTGCTGCTTACAGGTAATAAAAGATCATGTTTACACTCGCCATTGTGGGCCGCCCGAACGTCGGCAAATCGACGATATTCAATCGTCTGGCGGGTAAAAAACTGGCTATCGTCGATGACACGCCGGGCGTCACCCGTGACTGGCGTGATGCCGAGGCCCACCTGTACGGACGCACATTCCGCGTGATCGACACTGCCGGTCTGGAAGAAAGCTTCGACGACAGCATTCCCGCCCGCATGCGCCAGCAAACCGAAGCCGCGCTGAAAGAAGCCGATGCCGTCCTGTTCGTGATTGATGGCCGCGAAGGTGTGACGCCCATGGACGAACATTTCGCCCTGTGGCTGCGCCGTCAGGGAAAACCGATCATTTTGGGCGTCAATAAATGCGAGAACGAACGCGCGACCATGAACGGTATTGCCGAAGCCCATGGCTTGGGGTTCGGCGACCCGATTCCGATGTCGGCAGAGCATAGCGAAGGTTTTGACAATCTGTTTTACGCAATGGAAGCACACTTCCCTGAAGAAAACATAGAGGAAGACGACGACAGCGAACATGAGATCATCCTGACCGATGCGGCGCTGGATGAGATCGAGGGGCTTGATGATTTCGACTTCATGGCCGGTCAAGCCGCTGAAGAACCGGACCAGACGCCCAAATCGATCAAGATCGCCATCGTGGGGCGACCCAATGTTGGCAAATCGACATTACTGAATGCGCTGGTCGGCGAACAACGATCGATGACCGGACCCGAAGCCGGGATTACCCGTGACGCCATCACCGTGCAATGGGAATACAAAGGCGTTCCGATGCGTCTTGTCGATACCGCCGGGATGCGCAAGAAGGCCAGCATCGTCAATAATATTGAAAAGATGGCCGTCGATGACTCCTTACGCGCCATTCGTCTGGCGCAGGTGGTCGTTCTGGTTCTGGATGCCGATCTCGGCATGGA
The DNA here is from genome assembly GCA_035904625.1 of Alphaproteobacteria bacterium. GTDB lineage: Bacteria > Pseudomonadota > Alphaproteobacteria > Micavibrionales > Micavibrionaceae > Micavibrio_C. Next base: position 2,419 of record JAMHVA010000142.1, read on the forward strand.
GAAGCAGGACCAGACGATTGCCGATCTGGTCATCCGCGAAGGCCGCGCGCTTGTGGTTGCGCTGAACAAATGGGACCTGATTGAGAACAAGGAAGAATACCTTAAAGCATTCCGGGAGGACATTACCCACGATCTGGGACAGGTTCCCCACATACCGTTCGTCACCCTGTCCGCCATTCGCGGCGCCAACGTCAACCGCGTTCTGGATGTCGTGCTGGAAACATACGCTATCTGGAACAAGCGGGTGAAAACCGCAATGATGAACCGCTGGCTGGCCGGGATGGAAAGCCAGAACCCGCCGCCACTGGTGGGGGGCCGGACAAACCGCCTGCGTTACATCACCCAGATCAAGGGCCGTCCACCGACATTTGCCCTGTGGGTATCCTATCCCAACGAACTGACTGATAGCTACAAACGGTATCTTATGAACGGATTGCGCCGTGATTTCGATATGCCCGGCGTACCCATTCGCCTGTTGGTGCGCACATCGAAAAACCCGTATGTAAAAGAATAATCAGCCGTCATGGAAAAAGAACGTCTCGGACTGGCAGACATACAGTTCATCGAAGAAAATCTGGACCTGATTGCGCGTGTCGGCATGGACCTGATCACAGCCATTGCGATTCTGATCGCAGGCTGGGTTATTGGCAACTGGATCAGCAACCGCATCCAGAACATCAAGCATCTGGATGAAACACTGGCGGATTTCCTGTCGGGTCTTGCGAAATACCTGATCCTTGCCGTTGCCGTCGTGATGATGCTCAGCGAATTCGGGGTCCAGACCGCCAGCCTGCTGGCTGTCATGGGGGCTGCGGGCCTTGCCGTGGGCCTTGCGTTGCAGGGCACGCTCAGCAATGTCGCCGCCGGTGTCATGCTGTTGATCCTGCGCCCGTTCAAGCTGGGGGATTACATTACCGTGAACAATGGCGGGATTGGCGGCACAGTCAGATCGCTGGGACTGTTCGGAACCGAACTGGCCGCCGCCGATAACGTCTATATTTTCGTGCCGAACGGCCAGATCTGGGGCAGCAATATCATCAATTACAGCCGCAACCCGCATCGCCGTCAGGATATCAATGTCGGGATTTCCTATGATGATGATATCAGTAAGGCAATTGAAGTCATCAGCAATGTTCTGGCGCGCGATCCGCGTATCCTGCAAGAGCAAGACAGAAAGCCGCAGGTGATGGCCGATAAGATGGCGGATTTCTCGGTCAACCTGATCGTGCGCTTCTGGTCCGCCAGCAGCGATTACTGGGGCCTGCGCTGGGACATGACCAAAGCGGTCAAGGAAGCGCTGGATGCCGCCAACATCAACATCCCCTATCCGACCCAGACGCATGTCGACATGAAAGACATCGAGAAGAAGCGTCAGGCCGCCTGAGCCGTATCAGAAACTTTATGGATTTCCCCATGACTGCTGCATGACGGCGAGGCCAGCTGCAAAAACAGTGGCACTGTATCTTCCGGATTTTTGAGCTTGGCCGGATCTTCACCCGGGAACGCCTTCGCGCGCATGGCGGTACGCGTAGCACCGGGATTGACGATATTGACCCGGATCGGCGTCTGCTCTGTTTCAGCGGCATACGTCATCGTCATCGCTTCCAGCGCCGCCTTGGATGTTGCATACGGTCCCCAGTAGGCCCGCACGGTTTGGGCAACCGAGCTGGAGACCATAATCACCCGGCCCGCATCGGATGCGCGCAACAGCGGATCGAGCGTGCGCAGCAGGCGAAAGTTCGCATTCACATTCAGATCCATCACGCGCTGCCATTCCTTCGCATCAACATGACCGAGAGGCGTCAGCGTGCCCAGCATCGCGGCGTTGCCGACGAAGATATCAAGACGACCGAATTTTTCCGCAATCGCCGGACCCATCACATCAACCTTATCAAGATCGAGCAGGTTCAGCGGCATGATGGTCGCCGTTCCGCCAGCAGCCCGGATCGCATCATCCACTTCTTCCAGGCCGCCCGTCGTGCGGGCGGTCAGAATGACATGCGCGCCCGCCTTGGCATAAGCCTTCGCCACCGCCGCGCCAATACCGCGGGAAGCACCGGTCACGAGCGCTACACGACCCGATAGATCGGTCTTCGGCAATGATTGAGACATCGCTATATCCTTATTCTTTAAGTGCGTTTCGTCGCACGTTCACGTAAATCCGTCACCTTGGTGCCGGAGCAATTCGCCGTATGATCGGTCAGCGCTACGGGATAATCCCCCGTGAAGCAGGCATCGCAAAAGGCCGGACTTTCGCTGTCACGGCCCTGCTCACCCATCGCTTTATACAGGCCATCTGTCGAGATATAAGCCAGTGAATCAACACCGATATACTCGCGGATCTGATCGACATTCATGCGGTTCGCCAGCAATTCCGACGTTGACGGCGTATCGATGCCGTAAAAGCAGCTATACGCAGTGGGCGGGCTGGAAATCCGCATGTGCACTTCCTTCGCCCCTGCGGACCGCAGCATCTCGACGATTTTCTTTGAAGTCGTACCACGCACGATCGAGTCATCGACCAGCACGATCTTTTTACCCTCGATATAGGCGCGGTTGGCATTATGCTTGAGCTTCACGCCCAGATGGCGAATTTGATCGGTCGGTTCGATGAACGTGCGCCCCACATAATGATTGCGGATAATACCCAGTTCAAACGGCAAGCCGCTGGCTTCAGCATAACCAATCGCCGCCGGCACGCCGCTATCCGGCACCGGCACGACGACATCGGCATCGGCGCAGGGCGCTTCACGAGCCAGTTCAGCGCCAATCTTTTTGCGGGAATCATAAACCGAACGGCCATCCAGCGCGCTGTCCGGGCGGGCGAAATAGATATATTCGAAAACACAGAAGCGTGAATCGCGTTTCTCGAACGGATGAGAACTGCGAATGCCCTTTTCATCGATAATGACCATCTCACCCGGGGCGATATCGCGCACAAATTCAGCGCCGATGATGTCCAGCCCGCAGGTTTCGGAGGCCAGAATATGCGCGGTCCCCAGACGGCCCAGCACCAGCGGACGGAAACCCATCGGGTCGCGCACGCCGATCACCTGATCATGACAGCACATCACCAGTGAATAGGCCCCTTCGATCTGCGACAACGCATCAACAACGCGTTCCTGTACGGGCTTCTTGGCAGAGACTGCCATCAGGTGGAGAATGACTTCAGTATCCGTGGTGGACTGGAACAAGGCACCCTTGTTGACCAACGAAATGCGCAACGTATGCGCATTGGTCAAATTGCCGTTATGCGCGATAGCAAACCCGCCAAATGACAGATCAGCGAACAAAGGCTGGATATTGCGAACACTGCCTTCGCCGGTTGTGGCATAACGGTTATGGCCGATGGCCGCATGACCTTTCAGGCGGGCAATCGTGTCACCCTCGGCAAAGGCCTTGTCAACCAGCCCCAGTGCCCTGTGGGCATAGAAATTCTCGCCGTCATGACTGACGATTCCGGTGGCTTCCTGACCGCGATGCTGAAGGGCGTGAAGCCCGAGGGCCGTCAGCGCCGCGGCATCGCTATGTCCGAACACGGCGAACACACCGCATTCTTCTTTCAGTTTGTCGTCATCGAAAATCGTGTCGTGATCGGTATTATTCATTAACGTTCATAACCGGTTTTGTGGGGTTAGGGCGTTCGGGTAATGGCGGCGGCGTGCCCTCTGCCGGGGCCGGTGCATCGCCGGTTTGTTCCATGATCAGTTCCTGCATGTCTTCGCGCGTGGACGGGACATAACCCTCGCCCTGCGTTTCGGGTGATGCTTTCTCACTTCCGGAATTTTCATCTTTGATCAGATCCAGCTCTTTCAGCTTCTCACGCGTCGCCTTCACCATCGGGTTTTCCTTGTCTGAATCGCGCGGCGTGACGTCACGAACGGAATCAGGCAGGAATTCGGCAAGCCAGGCAGACGTGGCCTCGATATAAACGATCATCCGGCTGTCCTTGATCCATGACCATTCCTTACGGGCATCGGCAGTGAACAGCAAGTAGGGGAGCAGATAGAGAACAGCGAGAACGACAACACCGCGCGCAATCCCGAAGACCACGCCCAGCGTGCGGTCAACCGCACCCAGACCGAGCGTACGTGCCCACTTCGCCAGAAAATGGCTCAGGACGGAGAGAACGATAACCACGACAAGGAAGATGGAGCCGTAAGCCAGCACCGTCGCCAGCACCGAATACGGAATGACCCCGAACAGCAGTTGCGCATTCTCGGCATCCTTCTCAACACCCAGCCAGCCATTGAACAGAGGGATGAGTTGTGCCCCGAAAAGAAGGGAAGCAGCCAGACCACCGACAACACCCAGAATCGTCAGAACTTCGCGGATGAACCCGCGCATGAAAGCAAAAACAGCGGAAACGAGCAAAACGCCCAGAATAACGGCATCGACAAGCATAGGATCTGACTAACCCGATTATTGAAACAATAGAAGCTGGGAATGTACCAGATCAAAGGCCCGCCGAACAGACCCTGATCAGCGCTTTTTAAGGTCAAAAACCCGTGAAAGATCAGGGGGTTCAGGCAATCGCCCGGCGGACACCCCGGCCATCATCGCGGAGGATATCGACAAGGTCCTGCAGCCCCGAAAGCTCGCTGACCTGCAGGGGGTCGGGCTTGCGCCCTTCCTTCACGGCCTTACGGCGCGGGATAATCGCTTTGCCGAAACCAAGCTTGGAGGCTTCCTTGAGCCGCACATCCGGCTGCGATACCTGCCGCACTTCACCGGCCAAGCCGATCTCACCGAAGAACACGGCATCAGCGGGGGCCGCGACGCCATTCAGTGCCGACACCAGCGCCGCCGCAACAGCCAGATCGGCAGCCGGTTCATTGATACGGATCCCTCCCGCGATATTCAAATACACATCGCAGCCCGAGAATTGCAGGCCGCAGCGTGTTTCCAGCACCGCCAGCACCATTGAAAGTCGTCCGCTGTCCCAGCCGATCACGGCGCGGCGCGGTGTCCCCAGTGGTGAAACAGAGACCAGCGCCTGCACCTCGACCAATACGGGCCGCGTCCCCTCGAGAGCAGCCAAGACAACACTGCCTGTTACATCCGGCTGGCGTTGCGAAAGGAACAGGGCAGACGGGTTAGCAACCTCGACTAGGCCTTCATTTGCCATTTCAAACACACCGATTTCATCGGTCGGGCCGAAGCGGTTCTTGACCGCGCGCAGGATGCGGAACTGGTGTGAACGATCCCCCTCGAAATACAGTACGGTATCAACCAAGTGTTCCAGCACGCGGGGTCCCGCGATTTGCCCGTCCTTGGTCACATGCCCGACAAACAGCACAATAATGTTGCGCTTCTTGGCCACGCGAATGATTTCCTGCGCCGATGTGCGCACCTGAGTCACTGTACCCGGGGAGCTGTCAACATTATCGACATAGACCGTCTGGATGGAATCAACGACCAGCAGATCGATATGCTTGCCACCATCTTCCATCGTCGCGACGATATCACGCACATTAGTGGCCGATGCCAGTTCGACCGGCGATTGCGCCAACCCCAGACGGTCGGCGCGCAGGCGCACCTGATCGACCGCTTCCTCGCCCGAGACATAAACGCAACGCGCATTCTTTTTGCTGAGCGCACAGACAACCTGCAGCAGCAGGGTCGATTTACCAATCCCCGGATCACCACCGATCAAAAGCGCAGACCCCGGCACCACGCCACCCCCGGTCACGCGGTCGAATTCGGCAATCCCGGTGATCAGGCGTGGCAAGCGGTCATGGCGTTGGCCGCTTAAGTTCACCAGATCGAGCGAGCGCCCTTTCTTTGTGCCCATCCCTTTCGGCACGGCAGCTTCTACCGCTTCCTCGACGATGGAGTTCCATTCGTTGCAAGAATCGCACTTGCCCGACCATTTGGACGACACCGCCCCGCAGGACTGGCAGACATAGTTTTTCGTGGATTTAGCCATGATTCGCCTCTTGTTCTGGATTTAGACTAGAACAAAAAGAGAACATTGTCGATTGATTACTTGCGCTAATAGATGATGCAATGATATGAAAAATAAAGAGGTGTCAAAATGTTAAATCGAGATACAACCGATCAAGATAAAGAACTAAGAAGATTGGGATTGCAGGTTGCAGGGCTGAGCGTAGTTGCTGCTTTTGGATTAACAGCCGTTATTTTAGCCAACTTGTCTTCTGAATGCACAGACATTGAGGGTAAAACTAAGACACAAACGCCCACAATTGAGCAAAAGCAAGTACAGGGCCTTTGCAAAATACTGCATTTATAGAGAGTTAAACCCCTTCGCGCTGCAGGGCCCATTTCAGTTGCAGCGTATCGGCTTCCATCGGTGCTGTGACGACCAGCTGCTTGGTCTTGCGCATATCGCAGCCTTCACCAAAATAGATACTGTTCTCAAGTGAAAGCGTGCCGCCGGTCAGATAGAAACGCAACGCGCATTCTTTTTGCTGAGCGCACAGACAACCTGCAGCAGCAGGGTCGATTTACCAAACCCCGGATCACCACCGATCAAAAGCGCAGACCCCGGTCACGCGGTCGAATTCGGCAATCCCGGTGATCAGGCGTGACAAGCGGTCATGGCGTTGGCCGCTTAAGTTCACCAGATCGAGCGAGCGTCCCTTCTTCGTTCCCATGCCTTTCGGTACGGCAGCCTCCACCGCTTCCTCAACAATCGAGTTCCATTCGTTGCAGGAATCGCATTTGCCCGACCATTTGGACGACACCGCCCCGCAGGACTGGCAGACATAATTTTTCGTGGATTTAGCCATGATTCGCCTCTTGTTCTGGATTTAGACTAGAACAAGAGAGAACAAGAGCAAATCATTTGACGTTTAGAACACGCCTCTATATCTTCCGGAAAATAAAATCTTTCAGAGGATCAGGAATGTCACTCACTTCATGGTTCAAAAAAGCGTCCGTCAAGAAAAAGGCCGCCGTCATCACACTGGCCACAATCAACGGTCTGACGCTGACAAACTCGACCATGGTTGGATACAGGATTGGCGATAAGGGTACAAGCGGCCCATATCAGTCTACCTCTGCCAACATCCTGTTCGCTCCGGCAACAACAGCAGCGCAATGGCTACTGTCAAAACATGATGAAACATCGAAGATAGGACCAACCCCTGTTTCCTTCATTGCCAATCAGACAAAGAAGGTCTTTCACCCCGCTATAGATTCAGGAGTTGGTGTGTCGCTGGCAATTCTGGGGGCGCCGGGCGCATGGGCCGGATACGCTCTCGGCCTCACCGCAAGCCATATCAGCGGTGGAAAAAGAATGCAGCCTGTCGTTCACTAAAATCAAGTCACGCCCCCGTGAGGGAGACGGCTTAGTAACCTTTCTCGCGGACAACCTCTTTATTCTTGGTTGTCGATTTGTTGAACAGGCCTTCCGGGTCACGGGACGACTCTGTCTCAACTGTAGCTTTCTTGTTGCCGTGCTCATCAACCTCGACATCGGTCGTTTTCTTTGTCGTGGTCTTTGTACCGTACTGATCAACACGGGTTGATTCAGATTCGTATTTTCCCGGCGGACGGTCTGTTGCCCGCATCGCGCATGCCGATACGCTAATCACAGCCACAGCGGCCAGTGCCAGAATAAGGGGTTTCTTGTCCATTGTTTGTCTCCTTTGGTCAATGTCGGGATACAAACACCTTTCATTGTAAAAAAATTCCATGATCCCGTAAAATTTCATACGGAACCTTAAAAATCATAGAGTTTTAGAGGATTTTGGAATCTATGCGCCCTCGCGCTGCAAGGCCCATTTCAGCTGCAGCGTATCGGCTTCCATCGGTGCCGTGACGACCAGTTGCTTGGTCTTGCGCATATCACAGCCTTCACCGAAATAGATACTGTTCTCGAGTGAAAGCGTGCCGCCGGTCAGATAGAACCGCCAGCCCGACCCACCCGGCAGACGCAGCAACGCCTCTTCCCCTTCGCGGATCAGCGATACTTGTACCTTGGGATGCAAGTGGAAGCGTGATGTCACCGTGATCGGTTTGCTTAAGCCCACAGTACATGTCAGGTTTTCTTCACCGCGCAGATCATGACCCTGATTCCCCAGATACATACGGCGGCGATGCGTGACACCGTTGACCGGCACATAACCATCATGCACGGCATCGATCAGTGTCGCGTACAGCCCCTCTTCGCGAGTGGATGATACCGTGCGCGGGCGACGACCCATATGGCCATCGGCCTTGATTTCACATGAATTGCGGTCATCCAGCATGATCGTGTTATGCGCGGCTGTACCACGCAGAACATCACGCCAGTCATCATCCATCGGATGGGTACCGCAGGAAACGAAGATACGTTCCTTGCCATAGATAAATTCAAACGCCAGCGGGCTGGCATGGGCAACATCGTCATAAGGCCATGCGGGCGGCGTGCCGACATCCATCGTCAGGACACTACGGCCCAGTGTGACACGTTCGTAATCGCTGTGCGGCAGATTACGAAGGATTTTCCCGCGTGCATTAGCCTGCAGCAGGATGGCATCGGCATAAGCGCTATCCAGTTCCTGCGTGCCATGGAATGTCGTGAGTTTCTTGTCAGCCTGACGGAAGAAACGCATCGCCTGCGCCATACGGTCGATTGTGTGTTCGATTTGTTCCGGCACAGGATATTCACCCATGCGCAGCGCCATGCGCACATCGACATAAACGCGTAAAACCTCAAGCAAGACCGCTGGCGAACGGCTGATATGACCGCCATCGCTCAGGATTTGTTTTTCAGTTTCAGTTTCCAGCAGATCAAGGCCCTGTATCAGCCAGCTTTCATAACCGGGGATCGACAGGCCCGCCATGATCAGGCCGCGAATACCTTGCAGCAACGGCAACCCATACAACGTTCCCGGCAAAGCCCGCGCCAGATGGCGCGACTGGCGCATCAGTGAATTGAAAAACCGGTCCTGAAATTCTTCATCGGCGCTGGCACCGAAGAAATCATACAGCATGACCCAGTTGGAAACGCGCAGACCCGTGATATCGGCGCGCCATACCTGCTCGTCCCAGCCATTGAAGCGGTTCATCCAGTCGGCAACAAGATCGCGCGCCTGAATACGGCCATTGTCGCCGCCGACAGAACGCAGATCGCGCAGCCATTCAAACCCGTGCAGGTGATTGATCCATGCGGTGGACAGGTTTTCAGTTTCCCACAGGCGACGGCAAATCGGTTTCTGCTGGCCTTCGAGCGTGAACGCACCGCCGCACAGACCACGGCCACGCGCCGTGTCGCCCGGCCATGGGTCGCGCGGCCTGACGATCAGGTCATGCGCGGTGTCATTACCGAGAGTCCAGTTATAAAACGCCGTATTGAAAGCCGCATGCGATGCTTTCTGACGTAAATGACGGAGAGCGGGAACACGGGATGACATGATTACGCCCCCCTGATCGCGCGAATATGATCGGCATAACGCGCAGGGCCATCCTTGAAGACAGCCGTTCCGGCCACCAGCACATTGGCACCGGCCTTGATCACTTCCTTGGCTGTTTCCGGATTGATGCCGCCATCAACTTCAAGGTCGATATGACGACCTTGCGCTTTGATACGCGCTGCCACGTCGGCAATTTTCTCTGGCAGGCTGATATAAGCCTGACCACCGAAACCGGGGTTAACCGTCATCACCAGAACCAGATCGACCAGATGCATGACATGATCCAGCACATCGGTGGGCGTGCCGGGGTTCAGGGCCACACCGGCCTTTTTACCCAAAGCCCGAATAGCCTGCAGCGTGCGGTGGAAATGCGGCCCCGCTTCCGGATGGATGGTGATGATATCAGCCCCGGCATTCGCAAATGCCTCGATGAACGGATCGACCGGGGAAATCATCAGGTGAACATCGAAAATCTTTTTCGAATGCGGACGGATCGCCTTCACCACGCCCGGGCCAATCGTCAGGTTCGGCACATAATGGCCATCCATGACATCGACATGGATGTAATCAGCCCCTGCCTTGTCGATGGCCGCGATTTCTTCACCCAGACGGGCAAAGTCAGCGGACAGAATCGAAGGCGCAATAAGGACAGGTGAAACGGATGACATGATTTATGAAAAGATATCGGAGATATTCTGGAAAAAATGATCAGGAAGGGCGTAGAGCGGGGGAGCCCTTATGTATGAATATAACAAACTGGAAAGAAGATTTCACCTTCCATTCACAGAAAATTGAAAAAGATTTCGTCGGTCAGGTGACAGGTCAGCGTTTTTGCAGACGGCAGATATAAAACCCGTCCATACCACCCTGCGCCGCCAGATGATGCGGCAAGATTCGCAGATCGCCGATCTCGCTGACGCAAGCCTCCAGTCCCTCGACCTCGCGCAGGCTGACCGGGTAACGCACCATATCGGGATGCGACCGCAGGAATGATTCGATCCGGCTTTCACCCTCCGCCTTCTGCAGCGAACAGGTGCAGTAAATCAGGAC
>JAMHVA010000143.1:0-2282 GCA_035904625.1 Alphaproteobacteria bacterium
CTGGACTTGGCTGGGCTTTATACTGGGGCCAGTTGTATGGTACAGCCATCGAAAAATGTATCTGATGGCATTGGGTATTATCGGTATTTATATGCTAGTCACGTTCTTTGAGGAATATTTCAATCTAGGTTTGGGCTCAGTTAGCTTTGCTGCGACAAACATAATTTTGGCACTCATGGCCAAGAGTACATACCTTCAGCATATAATTGATTTCTTTCATAGGAACAGAGAGATATCGGGACAACAGCTTGATGACCTCATCGCAAGCAATGGCGGAACAAGTAAGATTGCCGCATTTTTATTCTTCGCCTTCAGCATTATGGCCATAATATTGGCCAGCATTACTGGCGACATCGTCGCTGGCCATGAAATTTCATTTTTAACGTCGGATCAAACAACATCTATAGTTACACAAAGACAATAACAGGGAGGGACTACCATGACCACAAAAATGCCGGACTGGGCGCATAAGCCGGATGACGGAATTGACGTTATCGACAAAGAGAAGACAGATTACAAAAAACCGCCGATGTTCAACGTCGTGCTGATCAATGACGACTACACCACCATGCCGTTCGTGACGGGCGTCCTGACCGATATTTTCGGCAAGAACATGGAGCAAGCCATACGCATCATGCTCGACGTTCATAATAACGGTAAAGGCGTTGCGGGCACATATGCGCGCGATGTCGCCGAGACCAAAATGCAACAAACCATCGACCGGGCGCGGCGTGAAGAGCACCCGCTGCAAATCAAGGTCGAGCCTGTCTAACACACCATAAGGAATATCTTGAAAAAGCTGCCGCTGAAACTGATCGGGCTTTTGTTTGCCCTTGTCATCATCATCCTCGATCAGATCACCAAAAATCTGGTCGTTGTGTATATGTATGACGGGCATAAAGAGGTTCTGCCGTTCTTCAACCTTGTTCATGTCTGGAACAGGGGCGTGAGTTTCGGAATTTTCAATCACGACCATTCCGGGGCGTGGATTCTGGCGGGCATGGCCCTGCTGATTACCGCCCTGTTTCTGGTCTGGCTATGGAAAGCCGATCATAAACCGATGGCGCTGGCCATCGGCGCGGTGATCGGCGGGGCGCTCGGCAACGTGATTGACCGTATCCGGTTCGGCGCGGTGGTCGATTTTCTCGATTTTCACGCTTTTGGCTGGCATTACCCGGCGTTCAACGTGGCGGATTGCGCCGTCGTTCTGGGGATTGCGTACATCATTCTAGATGGTCTATTCTTTGAGCCAAAGCGCAAATCGCGCATAGTGAGTGCAAACGGACAATCATGAGCAAGACGCGTTACCTGATACTGACATCCCTGATCGCAGCGGCATCGCTGACGGCCTGCAGCAACGCCAAGGAGCAACTGGGGATCGCCCGTTCCGCCCCGGATGAATTCGCCGTGGTCAAACGTGCGCCGCTGGAAATGCCGCCAGACTACAGTTTGCGCCCGCCGCGCCCGGGGGCTCCGCGCCCGCAGGAAACCGCTGTCGGCGAGCAAGCCCGTGAAGCCGTATTCGGCGCCGATGACGGCGCGCGCAAGGCGGCACCGGCCACCGGTGAAGCCGCCCTGTTGCAGCAAGCCGGCGCGGCCAGCACGGATTCCCGTATCCGCGAAGTCGTTGACCGCGAAAATGCCGCCATCGACCCCAAGAATAAGCCCGTGGCCCAGCGCCTGTTCGGTATCAAGCTGAGCGGTGAGGACGAGGAAGACGGCGTTCTGGACCCGAAGAAAGAATCCGCGCGCCTGAAGGGCGGGCAGCCCGCGCCGGAAGCCCAATAGGCGGTTATTAAGGCCTGCTTCCATAATAAAAAAATCTTGCATAACCCGGCTCGTCCGGGTTATTTTGCCTCTGCCTTCCATTCGGGCCGCGGAATTTGAGGATCAGCTTGCACCGCGTCAGAAAAGCTAAAGCGCTATGGTCGCCGTTTCCTTTTTAGGGCAAACAGCGTTTATGTTCGGCCAGAAACATGAGGCGAAGCGTATAAAACATACGTGAGCCGATATGTGACGCCGACCGAACGAAAACGATGGACGCTCTGGCGAGCCGTAGTTCCCAAGGACCCTACGATAGGGCAAACAATCCAACATTGGGGATATAACGGCTATGGCGATTATTTTGCCGCAGGATCATCCTGCATTTTCACGTCTTCAGTCTCAGAACATTCCGGTGCGCGCGGAAGCCGCCAACAGCGATCCTGCTGCGGCGGATAAAGCGGTCACGATGGGTTTTGTCAACCTGATGCCACGCGAGTATCTGGACGAAACCGTCGATC
>JAMHVA010000144.1:0-6130 GCA_035904625.1 Alphaproteobacteria bacterium
CGATTTTGATCAAGGAACTGCATGAGGTCCCTGTCACTGACTTTATCGTTCCATAGCCCCGGTTCATACGCCGGGGCTGAACGATTGAACTGGCCCGTCAGGCCCGATGGTCCAGCCATAGCCGCTCCCTTACCCTGAATATTACTCAGTTCAGGTTAAGGTCTTGTTAAACAGGATATTTCGCATAGACCAAACGATCAGCCCGCCAGAAAAAGGTCCGGTGCACTACCAGAATGATGACAATGTGTTCCGGCCCCAGCCGCCAAACGTATTTTTGCGGGATTTGGGCTCATCCATGGCGGCCTTCAATCCATCGCGGATCATGTCTGTAATCTGGTCGAGCTTAACGGTGCCGAGCGCAGACGGAAGCTCATAGAAGTAGATGTGAACACAACCATCATCCTGTAATGCGTATATACCCCGGTTCATCATCAAAACATGGTCGCAGGCGCTGCGCCATAGGTCTTTATATGATGGCTTCGCGTCTTCCCCCGCATCATTCCTGAATTCGGGTATGATGACATCGAGATCAAGAACCAGAATGCTTGATGGCGAGATCCCCAGTACAGAACTGCGAAATTCAGATGCCGTCAGCTCATAGCGCCCTTTCGCTGAAACACGAGCTTCTTCTGAACGATTTGTTGTCATGTCTGATTTCCCCACATCTATTCCCCATAATCTCAGGGTAACGTGATCGAGGCCGCGAACGTGAGCGTTCTTCGGATAAACCGACCTATCTTTGGGCTGTGCCAGCACGGCAAAATGCAAAAAAAATCAGACACAGTACGGCGAATCAAAAAATTCTCCTCCGGATGAATTAGCCAGAGAATACAAAGCGACATATTATTTTATCGTTATGTCTACTGTTCGAATTTTGTTTGCAAGACCGTGTTCTGTTGCATGGGTCCGCCCCTTAATAATGATGACAAGCTTTTATAAGAATTCCTGAACTTATAACCACATTCGACAAAAATGAGAACTATTGAGAGAATAAATGCAGTAAACTAAGTAGAATAATTAAAAATATATACAATATATCCAGTTCATAAAGATAAAGATTACTAATTAAACTGTAATATTTACTTATTTTTAACGATTTTATTTGGTTTTTATATGAGTGCCGACCTGAGTATTCCAGAAAGTTTCGAAACTGGATAAAAAAAATTACAAAATGTGTTTTTTCCTCTTGCACCGAGTCCGGAAGTGAACTATAAAAGACTTACACACCCTCTATTACCGCCGTTTGTCCGGAGATCCAAAAGGTCTCCGGACCTTTTTTTGTGCTGTTTTTTATTTCGGAAAATACTAGATCGACGCAAGAAATGGAAAGGGTGAGGGAGAATGGCGCGCCCGGCAGGAGTCGAACCTGCAACCCCCTGCTTAGAAGGCAGGTGCTCTATCCGGTTGAGCTACGGGCGCCTGTGAAGGCTTTATCCTTTGCTTATAGCAGATTTTCCCTCAGCCGGCACATAGCGGAAATTATCCGTGTAATTGCGCGGCTGGACGCGGCGATCATGAGGCATGGTGACCGTATAGGACCAGCCCTGAGCGGCGGCATGGGCAATCGCGTCATCCAGTGTATCGAACATCACGCGCACCTGGTTCAGGGTATCTTCCGAACTGACCCACCCCATAAGCGCTTCCGGGCGGCGTGCGCTCTCGGTTTCCGTTTCCATGACCCATTTCTGGGTTTTGGCACGGCCGGACTGTGTCGCTGATTTTGCGGGTTTATAGATGCGAACAGAGGTCATAATGGCACCTTTGAGATAAATGGTCGGAGTGAGAGGATTCGAACCTCCGGCCCTCTGGTCCCAAACCAGATGCGCTACCAGACTGCGCTACACTCCGACGCCGGTAACATATCACCAGAAAAACAGGAAAGAAACCCGGATTTTTCGCTTAAGGAGCTGATTTTTGGACGTTTTCAGACGCAAAAACCTTATGCAGGACGCGATCTCCCACTTTGATGCCCTGCGCCTTCGCCTGCCCGCCCATAATTTCCAACACGGCCATAACCGGGCCGTATGACCTGACAGGGGTCAAATCATGCGGGACAGCATAGGGATGGATCGAGTGTATGGTGCCATCTGCCCTGATAAACACCATATCGAGCGGTAAATAGGTGTTTTTCATCCAGAACGCCCGTTCGTCCTCGGTGGGGAAGACAAACAACATCCCCTTGTCGTTTGCCATTTCCTTGCGATACATCAGCCCAAAGGCCTGTTCTGCGGGCGTGCGGGCCATTTCGACATGAAACAGGGCGGTTGTACCGTCAGCGCGCCGGATCGTCAGTTCTTCAAACTTCTGCACATCCTGCGCCGGCGGAGGGCCTGCCTGCTTGATTTCTTCTGCCGACAGGCGCGGGCTTTGAGAAACGATGAACACCGCACCCAGAACCATCAGAACCCAGCTAGCGATAATCGGCAATCTCACGGCATGAATTCCTGTGTTATGCGGCGTTACCGCTGGTCTGGCCCGAAGCCTGCTGCGCGATCAGGCCTTCAATGACGCCCAGATCCGTAATCAGTCCCTCGAGACGACCTGTATTTTCGTTCATGACAATCACGCCCTCGCCTTTGTCGGCGATCAGACGGGCGGCCTGCGTTTCCGGCGCATCCGGAAACACATGCGGAAAGCGGCGTTCCATGACAACGGCCACCGATTGTCCCATCAATTTTTGCAAACGCAGGCGCAGACCGGGCGCGGCCTCCACCAGCACGCCCGAAAAGCCGGATTCAGAATTCATCGACACGGGAAGAATTGTTTCCATCAGGCCGCGCAGGCTAAACAGGCCCATCACCGTTCCCGAAGCGTCCGTCACGGGGGCGCAGCAAACCGCTTTCTTCTTCATCGTCGACAGTGCCGCTTCCACAGTGGTGTCGGGCGAGAGTGTGAGGGGGGATGCATTCATGATATCGCGGCAGGGCATGGATTATATTCCTGTAAAATAAGAATCGTCAGATGAACCCCATCATATCAATCAGACGGGTACGAGGCCAGAAATTGGCGGGCTTTATGCCCTGCTCCGCGACTGACAAGATCAACATGGTTGCCCCCGCAGAAGCTTTCAAGCCGCTTGCTGGTTTTTGCATTCTGGAAAACCTTGACGCCATGGTCATAAGGGATAACGCTGTCCTTCTGGCCGTGCAGAACCAGCAACGGCATTTTCACCTGCGTAACCTTGTCGATGTTGTTGTAGCGATCTTTAACCAGCCAGTAAGCGGGCAGCCAGAACAGGTGTTTCTGCGCGACGGCCTGCATGCTGGTATAAGGAGCCTCAAGGATCAGGGCCTTGGCGTCGGCATATTCCAGCGCCATCTGTGTGGCGATCCCGGTGCCGAGTGACTCACCGTACAGAACGATCCGGCTCTGCGGGATTTTCTGATCCAGGATCAGCCAGTCCATGTAGGCCCGGGCGTCGTTATACAGCCCCTCTTCCGTGGGCTTCCCGGAGTTGGACGCATAACCCCTATACTCGGCCAGCAGATAACCGACACCGGGGCTGTTATCCATGAATTCACGCGCGCGATAACCGCGAATGGCGATGCTGCCGCCGTTGCCATGAAACAGGACAACCACCGGCAGGCTGGGATTATCAGGAGCTTTATAAAGTGCCCTCAGGGTCAGATTATCCTTGGTCGTGACCTCAATCGCCTTCATCTCAGGCACGCCGATGGCGGCAGGATCAGGAAAACCTTGATAAGGGAAATACATCATATTTCGCTGATTGAAAAACAAGATCATCACGACGACAAGATAGCTGGCGGCAATCATCAGCAGCATGCGCTTCCCGCTTTTTTTCTGCTTAGCCATTCATTCCTGCCGCATGCATGCGGGCATATAGACCGTCCGTTTTCAAGAGATCGGCATGCTGCCCCGCTTCAACAACGCGCCCATCATCCAGAACCACGATCTGGTCGGCATGCTGAACCGTTGACAGGCGGTGCGCAATGACCAGCGTTGTGCGGCCCTTTTGCAGTTCATTCAGCGATGCCTGAATCAGGCGTTCGGACTCGTTGTCCAGCGCCGATGTTGCCTCATCCAGCAGCAGGATGGGTGCGTTTCGCAAAACAGCCCGGGCGATAGAGATACGCTGGCGCTGGCCGCCCGAAAGTTTCACGCCATCTTCGCCCAGAACGGTGTCGTACCCCTTCGGTAATGACAAGATGAATTCATGGGCGGCAGCGGACCGGGCGGCATTGATGATTTCATCTTCAGTTGCCCCCTTACGGCCATAAGCGATATTGGCGCGCACGGTATCATCAAAAATCGTAATATCCTGCGACACAAAGGCGATATTCCGGCGCAGACTTTCGAGTGTTACATCACGGATGTCAGTGCCGCCGATCAGGATGCGCCCGGCATTCACATCATAAAAACGCGGCAGCAGATTGATGATCGTGGTTTTCCCCGCACCCGATGGGCCCACCAGCGCCGTCATCTTGCCCGGCGGGATGGTGACATCGACATCACGCAGGGCGGGTGTACCGTCATTGTAATTGAAGCTGACATGATCCAGTCTGATTTCCGGCGCCGAGACGGATAGGGTTGCCGCCCCTGAATGGTCACGAATATCTGCCTGACGGTCCAGCATGGCGAAAATACGATCTGCGGCGCCCATGCCCATCTGAATGGTGTTATACAGCTTTGACAGGCGTTTCATGGGTTCATAAGCCAGCGCGAAAGCCGTAATAAACGACATCAGTTCGCCCGCCGTCATGTTGCCGGATGTAACCTGATGGCCGCCATACATAATAACCCCCATCAGAGCCAAGCCCAGTAACGCCTCGTTCAATGGGGTTGTCAGCGTACCGACGCGTGTCCCTTTGATCGAAAGCTTCTTCAGGCGTTCGATGACAACGCCCGCGCGCTGGCGTTCGTAATCTTCCATACCATAGGCTTTGACCTGCCGGATGCCCTGAAAAATCTGGCCCAGCGTATAGGTCATGGTGGCATTTTCTTCCTGGGAGGTGCGGGAAATCTTGCGCAGGCGTTTCCCGACCTTGCCCATCGCAAACGCCGCCGCCGGGAACACGATAAAAACGATCAGTGTCAGCGTCACATCCTGCCAGAACATCAGGCCGATCAGCAGAACAAGCGTCAGGAGACTTTTACCGATCCCCGTTAAACCGTCAGAGACCGTCCCGCGCAGGATATTCACATCGTTCACGATGCGTGAAACCAGTTCGCCGCTGGGGTTCTCATGAAAGAACTTCAGATCCAGCCCGACAAACCGGCCAAAAAGATCGCGCTGGATATCCGCCACGATGGACTGGCCAATCGTGTTCATCTGCAGCGTATGAATATAGGTGGCAATGCCGCTGACCAGAAAAACAACGAAAACGGAAAAGCTAACTGGAAAGATCATGCTTTCCTGTTTGCTGACCAGAACCTGATCAAGGATCGGTTCCACCAGCTTGGCAAAGCTGGCCGTCATGGCCGCCGACAAAACCATGAAAAACAGCGCCCACCCCAAAAGCCGGAAATAGGGGCGCAGATATTCCCGGACCAGTCTGCCGATCAGGCCGCGGGTAGAAGAATCCATAACCTTCAATGGCTTAGGCGTATCCTGCGTCATAGAATTGTGATACTCTAGAAGTTAGGAGTGTTGCAAGTCGAATGTCTGACGCACAGAATACAGACCCGAACAAGCCTTTACCACCCCCTCCGGCCGGGATCGGGCTGGCGCTGGGCAGCGGATTGGCGCGCGGCTTTGCCCATATAGGCGTGTTGAAGGCGCTGAACCGTTATGGAATAAAACCCAGCATCGTCGCCGGGACATCCATCGGCGCTGTCGTTGGTGGCTGCTATCTGGCGGGCAAGCTGGATGAGCTTGAGGAATGGGCGCTCGGGCTTAACCGCCGCCGGATATTCCGCTACCTCGATTTCCGTGTTCGCAGCGCCGGTCTGATCGGCGGGAAGAAGCTGAACGCCATTCTGGATGAGCATTTCGGCGAGATGCTGATCGAAGACCTGAAGTTCCCTTATATCGCGATTACAACCGATTTGGTGACGGGCCATGAAGTCTGGCTGCGCAAAGGCCGGTTCGTTGACGCCATGCGTGCATCGTTCGCCCTGCCCGGCATTTTCCCGCCGATGACATTAAATGGCCGCACGCTGATCGATGGGG
>JAMHVA010000145.1:0-3057 GCA_035904625.1 Alphaproteobacteria bacterium
CATACTGCATCGCCCCCTTGCGCAGATCGGCAAAGCTGATATCCAGCATCATCACAACGAACAGGAACAGAACCGCCACCGCGCCGACATAAACGATCACAAGGATCATCGCGATAAATTCAGCCCCCATCAGAACGAAAAGCCCCGCCGCGTTAAAAAACGCAAGAATGAGAAAAAGGACGGAATGGACAGGGTTGCGGGCCGTAATCACCAACAGGGCGCTAACGACCAGAACGGCGGTAAAAACATAAAAGGCAATCGCTGAGAACATGACACGTCTGTTTCTTTAATAGTGCCTTTCCCGCGAAAGCGGAAACGGCGGATACGGGGATACAGAATCCTGGCACTTTTTCTAATATGTCCTGTGCCCTTCCGCAAGCGCCGTTTTGGAGAAAAATCCCGATTTATGAGGAAGTTATCTTATTGATTTTTTCTATGAAAAGAGGAGAATAAGAGCTTGAATTCTATCCCTCCCGCAGGACCTCATCATGAAAAATGTGATATTCATCGCTCTGGCAGCGGCCGCTATTATTTTCCCTATTACAGCGCACGCCGATGAATCTATGCTGGGTTTGGGCGTCGGCTACTTCGACGTTTTCGACGGCGACGATACCGCCGCTGATTTCCGGGTTGAATATCGTGCTGGAGAGCCTTGTTTTTGGAAGATAAAACCTTTTATTGCCGGTCACATTAACAGCGATGGCGGCGTCTATGGGCTGGGCGG
Source organism: Alphaproteobacteria bacterium (assembly GCA_035904625.1). Lineage (GTDB taxonomy): Bacteria > Pseudomonadota > Alphaproteobacteria > Micavibrionales > Micavibrionaceae > Micavibrio_C. The sequence goes on from JAMHVA010000145.1 coordinate 725, forward strand.
CCTTTACGGGGATATACCCTTGTCTCCCGAATGGACATTAACCCCCAGCTTCGGTGCTGGTCTCTATAGCGATGGTGATGGCAAAGACCTCGGTCACACCATCGAACTGCGTACACAGCTTGAACTGGGCTACAATTTCCAGAATGGCAGCCGTCTGTCAGGAGGTCTCGCCCATATTTCTAACGGCGGTCTGGACAACCACAACCCCGGAACAGAAGTCCTGAGCCTGAATTATTATCTGCCCCTCAGCTGGTTTTCGTCGGGAAGCAGCGAATAACCTTTTTATACGGGATAAAAAAGCCCTCGATTATCTGTACGGCGCTTCTACCGCCAGATTGGCAGCAATCTGCGCTTCCCACCGATCACCATTCGCCAGCAGCTTGTCCTTGTTATAGTACAGCTCCTCGCGGGTTTCGGTGGCGAATTCAAAATTCGGCCCCTCGACAATCGCATCGACAGGGCAAGCCTCTTGGCACAAGCCGCAGTAAATGCATTTCGTCATATCGATATCATAACGCGTTGTACGGCGGCTGCCATCATCGCGCGGCTCGGCTTCAATCGTGATGGCCTGCGCCGGGCAAACAGCCTCGCAGAGTTTGCAGGCGATACAGCGCTCTTCCCCGTTCGGATAACGGCGCAAAGCATGCTCACCACGGAAGCGCGGGCTGATCGGTCCCTTTTCGAACGGATAGTTAATCGTCACCCGCGGCTTGAACATATACTTGAACGTCAGGGACATACCCTTGACGATTTCGGTCAGCAGAAATGAATTGGCAAACTGGGCAACAGACATAGACATGGCCTCAAGACTGAATAAGAGCCCGATAATACTGACAAATTTCTAAAAGATCAAACGGTCCATTTGACTGGATTATTCCGCACATCGCGCCGGTTAGAAATGGGATCCTGACGGCTGGCCTGAGGAATCCTGACCTCGAATGACGGTTTTTTATCAAGCGGATGGCTGGCAATTGTGTATGGCCCTTCCCGCATCAAAACACGGGGAATTTCCAGGTATTGATGAATGCCGCGCAAGGCACCGCCCATATCAACCAGATGGCTTTCTCCGCCATAAACGACATATCGCTGATCCGGAGCAAGGTTTCTCAAGTCCTTACTGATAATTCCTTCCCAGTGCATGGTCTTGAATGGCGCATCCACAGCAGGGCCATATCCTGATCGAATTTCAGGATTATCGACACCCACCACCCGGATACCATTCTCATGAGCAGCCTGAAGCATCAGCCAGTAATGCGCCCACATCTTCTTGGAATAACCTTCAAATTCGGCATCGAAATAATCGGTAATCCCCTTGTCATCGCCACTGTCTTGCCACTTATCCAGCAACGCCTGCTTCGAAGCCGGAACCATCTCTGTATAAAAACGTGCCACATTCTTCTGAGCCCATATCGGCATCATATCAGCCATTAATAACGGATAAGCATAACGCCCGTGGCAAGCCTCTGAAATCGCGATACCGCGATGATTTTTCACCGCTGCCGCAAACAAATCCTTAATTTGGGTCAAATCCGCCGTCTTACGCGTGAAGCGGCTGAATGCCAGATTGGCCTGCTCTCGCAGGCATGGATGCATTTTAATAATCATAGCCGGTCCCTGTTACGGTCTTATTATAATTATAGTCTATTACGCGTCGTTTTATCTATCGCCACGATAGGCCGGATAAGCGCTTCGTCCAATCCCCGCACGGCGATGACGGATCGTCCTTGTAAAGAACGGACGGAACCGCGGCCCCTGATTGGTAAAAAAATCCCTGACCGATATGCGACGGCGAACAATCGCCGCATACATATTAAAAACGTCCGCCAAATCAGGTGCCGGGCTTGCGGTCACCGCTTCCGCATTGACCGCAAAATCTGTTTTTTCTGCAGGCATCATGGCAGTGCGTTAAACATCAGCAATGAACCGGCAACCACCAGAACCCACAGCAACGTGAACGGCAGGAAAACCTTCCAGCCTAGACGCATCAGTTGGTCATACCGGTAACGCGGCAGCGTGCCGCGAACCCAGATAAAGAAGAACAGAACAGCAGAAACTTTCAGCGCGAACCAGATCACGCCCGGAACGAAGGCCAGAGCCTCGATCCCGAACGGTGGCAACCACCCCCCCAGGAACAGGATCGTCGTCATTGCCGACATCAGAACCATGTTGGCATATTCGGACAGGAAGAACAGCGTAAACAGGACGCCGGAATACTCGACCATAAAGCCGCCCGACAGTTCAGACTCACCTTCCGGCAGGTCGAATGGCGACCGGTTGGTTTCGGCCAAAATCGAAACCAGAAAAACCACCAGCATCGGCAGCAACAGAATTTG
>JAMHVA010000146.1:0-2818 GCA_035904625.1 Alphaproteobacteria bacterium
GATACGCCCGGCACTACGAACCTCGATCTTTCGCACAGCGCGCATCTGGTCAATGCCACCAGCGGGGCGATCACGGTATCACTGCCAGCGGCATCAGACGCGGCGGGTGCGGAGATGACGATCAAGAAGGTCGATGATACGGCCAACATCGTCACGGTGTCGGCGCAAAGCGGCACCGGGCCGGATGGCAGCAATCTGCAACTGGGTGGCCGAAACGATTATGTCACGGTGATATCCAACGGGACGGGCTGGTATATCACATCGTCCAACCGTCTGGCGGGCAACACACGCTATGCCGATACGACCGGGACGTATGATATCGATATGTCAGTCGATACATATTTGCTGTCCAGTTATGGCGGGGTGCTGACCGCGCGATTGCCTCCGGCGAACGCCACCAAGGCCGTCGGGCGAACGGTAACGATCAAAAAGACGGATAGTTCCGCGAATGCTGTCACCGTGACCGAACAGGGTGGCAACGGCCCCGACCAGTCGAGCCAGTCATTAAGCAGTCAATATAAAGCCATTACCGTCGTTTCAAACGGCGGGCAATGGTACGTCGTTTCCAAATACTAATCCTTTTGAAGGAGTTTTCATGAGCGTAAAAATCGAGACGGCCAGCCGGGAACAGATTGCCACCTTCCTGCCCGAGGCGATCCGCAAGACCCTGACATCTTACAAACAGTTTATGGAGGCGGAGAAATCGGGGATCGATGCCAAGGAGTTTAAAGAGCATCACACGGCGTGCCGTGTGGCCATCGCGCATATAGAATTACTGCTGAAGCTGGCACGCTGGGCCGACTTACCTGATGCGGTGACGCAGGACCAGAACAACAAAATTGTCCTGCTGGCCGCGTTGAGCGAGGCCGAAAAGGAGCTGAAGGAATACGAAGATATCGCTGTCGATTATGAGGTCGAGCATGAATGAGGCCGTTGATTTTCGCCTGTTTCTGGTGCTGTGGAACCGGGTGCAGGGGCAATCGACGCCGTCTGTCCATTTACGCATGGCGGTCTGGCTTCAGGAATGCTGGCATTCGGGTGACCGCCGCCTTTTGCTGATGGCGTTTCGGGCGTGCGGGAAATCGACCATTGTCGGGCTGTTTGCATCGTGGCTGCTTTATACCGATCCTGATCTTCGCATACTCGTACTGGCGGCGGAAAGCATGCTAGCGCGGCGGATGGTCAGGAATGTGCGGCGGATCATTGAGCGTCATCCGCTGACCGCGCACCTGAAGCCCGATCATGCCGACCAGTGGGCGGGGGAACGTTTTACCGTACAGCGTGACCGGGAATTGCGCGACCCGTCGATGCTGGCACGGGGGATTGACGCCAATATCACCGGCAGCCGTGCCGACATTATTATATGTGATGATGTCGAGGTGCCGAATACATGCGATACGGCGGAGAAGCGCAGGAACCTGCGCGAGATACTGGGCGAGACGGAATATATTCTGGTGCCCGGCGGAACGATCCTCTATGTCGGCACGCCGCACCACTGGTATTCGATTTATGCCGATGAACCGCGTATTGATATTGGCGAGGCGCGGGCCTATCTGGACGGGTTCAAGCGCCTGAAATTGCCAGTTCTGGATGAGCGCGGGAAAAGCGCATGGCCGGAAGCGTTCACGCTCGATGATATCGCCCGCAAGAAAGCGCAGGGGATCAACCGCTTCTTAAGCCAGATGATGCTGGAGCCGGTGAATATCGCCGAAGGGCGGCTCAATCCTGCTTTGTTGCAGCGCTATACGGGCGATCTTTCCTATATCAAGGAACTGAACCGGCTGGAACTGAACGGGCGCAGCATGCTGTCGTGCAGTGCGTTCTGGGACCCGGCGTTTGGCGGCCACGATCACAGCGTTCTGGCGGTGGCTTTTACTGATATCGACGGCGATATCTGGTTGCACCGTACCTTGTACCTGAAAGCAGGCGAAGGCAGCGATGAAGCCACAGGTCAGGCGTTACAGGTTGTGGCCGCTGCCCGTGAATTTCATATCCCGTCGATTACGGTGGAAACAAACGGCATCGGCAAATTCCTGCCGCAGATATTGCGACGTGAACTGGGCAAGGCCCGCGTACCGTGCGCAGTTGTCGAGCATAGTAACACGCGACCCAAAGATCTTCGCATTCTGGAATCGTTTGAAACGGTGATGGCGGCGCGGCTGCTGCATGTTCATGCCAGCATATATGCAACGCCCTTTATCACTGAAATGCAGGAATGGCGGCCCGGGCGTCATCACGGCCATGATGACGGGCTGGATGCAGCTGCCTGTGCGATGGCGCTACAACCTGTGCGGTTGCGGGGTGTCGGTTTTTCGGGGCGGCAGACATGGCATGGCGCATCCTCTCATACGGCAAGGACAGAATTCGATGTTTGAAATTTCTCATGATCTTGTGTGGTGGATCACGGTGATTGATCTGCCTGCACTGGGTGGACTGTTCTGGATGATCTGGCGCACGCGCAAGGAAAATGAGAACGATATCGGTCATTTGCGCGATGTCGTCGATTCCCGCAACGCGCAAATGCGCGAGGCCCTGGCGGCGTTCAAGCTGGAGGTTGCCAAATCCTATGCTTCAGTCGGCGATATGCGCGAGCTGGAAGCGCGACTGGTATCCCACTTACTGCGGATCGAAGCCAAACTGGACTCGACCGCGCTGAAAACGGAGGCGCTGAAAGGCGTGCATATAAAATGAATGATAAAATCAGTGAGGGCGAACTTTATTATCATGAAATGCAGGTCGATACGCTGGCGCGCACCATATGGGGCGAGGCGCGAGGCGAGGGCAGTATCGGCATGCAGGCCGTTGCCGCTGTCATTAT
>JAMHVA010000147.1:0-4267 GCA_035904625.1 Alphaproteobacteria bacterium
CACGAAATCAACGGTCGGGTAACGCCCGTCCCAGATATTCTCATGTGCCAGCCTGTCGGCAAGATACCGGGCCAGATCTTGAATGCACATCCGGCATGACGGGTAAGTGATATTAAGGGTTGAATAGCCCTGCCGCTTTAAAGCGCGCTCCATGCTGCGCATGTTCAGGCTTGTGTGGCCGATCCCATGCAGCAGGACAACAACGTGTGTATGGGTAATACGCACCATCTTTAGAACCACCAGTCCTGTGTGTCGTGCTGGTCCTGTTCGGATGAATCGATATCATTCAGGTAATCATATCCCAAAACCCATACCGGTGAGGTGATCATCAAAGATGAAACAATAATAAAATCAATCATTTAAATCTCCTGTTCTTTGTTTTGAACATTGTTCAATATATCCATCATGTCATAATTCTGAACGCTGTGCAATAAAAATTGAACAAAGTTCAAAATAATGTTAACGTCATAGAATAAAGGAGCGATTTGATGGCGCGTCGCAGTGAACATTCCCGGCCTGAGCTGGAAGACTTGATGATGAAACAAGCTCGCCGGATTGTGGGGGAAGAGGGATTTGAAGGTCTGACAGCCCGAAAACTGGCGGAATCCGTGGGGTATGCCCCGGGCACGATCTATAACATCTTCCATTCGATGGATGATCTGTATCTGCGGATCAACGCTGAAACCCTCGATACGCTCTATGACGTGCTGAACAGCCCGCTCTGCAACGACCCACATAATACCCCCCTCGAGAATATGAAACTCATGGCCGCGCGGTATAAAGAGTTCTGTAACCAGTACAGGCCATACTGGCTGATGCTGTTTACCCACCGCCTTTCGGGGGGAAAGGCAGCGCCTGTCTGGTTTACAGACAAGATCGAAAGATTGTTTGAACCTCTCGAGCGGTTGCTCCACGATTTTTATCGTCCCGGCGAAGAGCAAAAGCGAAAGATGGCGGCCCGCGTATTATGGTCGTCTGTTCATGGGCTGTGCTTTCTGGAGCAAACAGGAAAATTTCAGCTCGTCAGTGATGACACGACGATCAATATAATGATGGACTATCTGATTGAGAATTTTGTTACAGGGATTCGCGCCTGACCTGAATACGAAACTATAACGACTGCAAAATATGAAGGGGTTCGGTTTTGACGGCAAACAGACATCGTACGCAATCGATTCTTGATCTGATAAAACAGGCTTTCAGCGTGCCTGATCTGATCAGAAGACAATCCCCCAAGAAGGATGTCCCCCTCGCCCCCTCTATCCGGCCCACAAAGAATATCAGCCTGACAGCACTTGAAAACTACTGGAAGATTCTGGGACAGCAGACTCCGTCAACCGAAGATGACAGACTGGCCCTTGCCCCTCAATCAACCTGTCAAAATCTCGAAATCTTCCAGAGTAATATTGAAAATTGCATCGGTGCGATCCAGATCCCTGTCGGGATTATCGGCCCTTTGCGCATCAATGGAATATTCGCACAAGGCGATTACTATGTGCCCCTTGCGACGACGGAAGCGACATTGGTGGCTTCCCATGCCCGCGGGGCGCGCCTGATAAGCGAATGCGGGGGGTGCACAGTGGCGCTGTTGAATGACGGGCTTAGTCGTGCGCCTGTCTACGCTTTCAAGACGATTACCGATGCCGGTTTGTTCACCTTGTGGGTCAATGAATCTTACGATCTTTTGAAGCAAGCCGCTGAATCGACGACACGCCACGGCAAGCTGATTGACCTGCATACGCATATGGAAGGTAATCATGTCTACCTGATGTGTGAATACACGACCGGAGATGCCGCCGGTCAGAATATGACCACTATAGCGACGCAGGCATTGTGCCGGGCTATAGAGGATAATTCGCCGGTAAAACCGGAATACTGGTTTCTGGAGTCGAATTTCTCCGGCGACAAGAAAGCGACATCGTCGGCCTTCACCGGTGTGCGCGGGAAAAAAGTAACGGCCGAAATATTGATTCCGGCATCCGTGATCGAAAAATATCTCCATACCACGATCGATACCATGCATAATTACTGGCGTGTATCGGCGCTTGGCGGGGTGATGAGCGGCACTATCGGCGTTCAGGGTCATTACGCGAACGGACTGGCGGCGCTTTATCTGGCAACAGGCCAGGATGCCGCCTGTGTTTCCGAATCCAGCGTCGGCATTACACGCATGGAAATCAGGGATGGCCATCTTTATGCATCTGTGACGTTGCCGAATATCGTGGTGGGCACTGTGGGTGGCGGCACCAAACTGCCGTGGCAGAAGGCAGCACTCAATATACTCGGTTTGAAAGAGCAGGGGCATGTGTATGCATTGGCCGAGGTCTGTGCCGCTGTATGTCTTGCCGGTGAACTCTCGCTGATTGGCGCCATCTGTGCCGGGGAATTCGCCGGCGCCCATCAGAAACTGGCACGGGGAAGCCATGACACCAGCACCCGGTGAGAGAAACAAATCATTGCCTGTCAGGCTCTGGCTTTATCAGTCGGAAAGATTTCCACTGCTCAGGCATGGGTTGCTGATCGCCTCCTTTTCCTCGTCGGCGGTCTGTGTATCCGCGCTCCTGCGCGGCACCGCTCAGTTCCCTCAGGCCGGCGCACTGATTGTAAGCTTTCTTGTTCTCCTGACACTGTTCCTGCAACTTCGTATCGCTGACGAATTCAAGGACGCGAAAGAGGATGCCCGTTTCAGGCCGGAACGTCCGGTGCCGCGCGGGCTTATAAGCTTGAAAGAACTGGCGATAACCGGTGTAATTGTTGCGCTATTTCAGGCCGCGCTGGTGCTGTCGTACGATCCGCCCCTGATGCTCATGCTGACCGTTGTATGGGTATATATGGCCTTGATGACGGCAGAATTCTTTGTGCCTGCGTGGTTAAAATCGCGTCTCTTCCTGTACATGGCCAGCCATATGCTGATTATGCCGCTGATTGATTTGCTGGCAACGGCTTGCGACTGGCTGGTACAGGGCGTTTCCATACCAGCAGGTCTGGCTTGGTTTCTGGTGATCAGTTTTCTGAACGGCATGATTATTGAATTGGGGCGAAAGACATGGGCACCCTCGATGGAGAGGCCGGGCGTGGACAGTTATTCCTCGGTCTGGGGCCTGCCGCTCGCGCTGTCGTTGTGGGGCCTTGCGGTGGTCGCCAGCATGGTTTGTGCGCTGACGATGGCTTATAAAATCGATTTCCTCGCTGTCGCAGGTCCTGTAGTCGTTGCGCTATTGTTGATGTCATGCGTAACCGGTTTATCCCTGTGGCGACACAAAACCGTGAAGGCAGCAGCGCGGCTCGAGCAAATCTCAGGCTTGTGGGTATTTTGCATCTATCTTTTCCTCGGTCTCGTTCCGATGATGGTGAAATCATGGATGTAAAACCGTTTCTTTATCCAGAAGATACGCCTGATGTCGCCTCGATGGGCGGAAAGGCTTGTGCGTTGGCGCGTCTGGGGAAAAATTTCCCGGTTCCCGCATGGTTCGTTATCCCGCCGCATATCCAGCCCGAAAGGATCAGGAATGATATCGGACCGGCATTAGAAAAATTGGGCGGTAATCTGTATGCCATACGTTCCTCGGCGGTTGATGAGGACGGGGCAGGACATTCTTTCGCCGGGCAGTTCCAAACCTACCTGAATGTCGGTGCGGAAGACGTTCTTGAGAAAATCGAACATGTGCGGAGCTCAGGCCGGAGTGAGACCGTGAAAGCATACAGGAAGCAAAATGGTCTAGGCGAAGCCGGGTTCTGTCCGGCGGTGCTCGTTCAAAGAATGGTAAAAGCAGATGCGGCAGGCGTGGCTTTTACGGCGGATCCCGTCAATCATGACAGAACCACCGTTACCATCATTGCAACTGCGGGGCTGGCAGATCGGCTGGTGAGCGGCGAGATCAACGGCGATACCTACCGGGTATCCCGCCAGAGGGGTGTGGTATCCGTACAGGCTTCTGGGGATAGACAGATCCTGACCGATGAGCAGATCGAAAATGTGTCGCGGTTGGCCCGCAAGGTTGAGGATCATTTTGGCCGGCCGCAGGACATCGAATGGGCTTATGAAGATGGGCACCTTTATCTTCTGCAGGCGCGCCCGATTACAACCCTGCAAGAACCGGATGATATCATCATCTGGGATAATTCGAATATCGTCGAAAGCTACAGCGGTATGACATCACCGCTGACCTATTCATTTGCCCGCTATGTTTACGGCGAGGTTTATAAATCATTCTCTTTGTTAATGGGGGTGCCGCGCCGCAAGGTGGCGCAGAATGAGGCTGTCTTT